>JBCBZF010000074.1:0-11716 GCA_039815525.1 Bacteroidota bacterium
GCCGTAGATGTCAGACAGGGAGCTGACCAGGTCCCCTGCCGCAGCGGTGCTCTGTTCTTCTTCGTCGACAATCCAGTCGTTCTCGTCGTCCTCGTCCAGGGGAAGGTCTTCATCATCGACAAGCAGCGGAAGCTCGCAGTTGTACTTTTGGCCGTCGTGGCCTAGCATTGTTATGACTTGGACCACAGGCTCCTCCGGAGTGTTGACCACAGGCACTGGTTTGGCAGAGGTGTGCATCACGATGACATTCTCAATGGTCGTGACTGGGCCCTGTCAACAAAAACAAAAGCAGAGCACTGTCCATTCTTTCGTTCTTCCTTCCTTTTCTTGGGCTGGGATCATCGTGATGATCACCGAGGCTGGCTTGCAGCGATGCTTCAGAAAGTTATAATCGACACCTCACCATTCGTACGTTCGTTCTCTTTCTGGTTTTTCTTCTTCTTCTCTCTTTCAATGTCCAATCTTCTCTTTAACACGAAACCAAAAAAAAAAACAAAAAACAAATTCGCATTCGCCTTCCCCTCTCCATCCGTACCAGTCCGAAGTCCGAGATTTCTGAGCAGCTGATGACGACCCAAAGATCGACCAACACAGCTCCAGCAAGCCATAGCATCGCATCCGGAGGACGAAGCAGCCCGCGCGCCATGATCGACGAGCGGGCCTGGGCCTAGGCTTGGCTCGGCTCGGCTCGGCTCTTGTCCTGCAAACTCGATCCTGTCCTTATCCTTGTCTTCTTCTATTTCTCCTCCTCCTCGTCCTCCTCTCTCACGCTAGCAAGGCGCCATCACGTTCTCCGCAGCGGAGGGGAAGGACTTGGAGCGACAGCAAGACGCAACAAGTGCAGATGGTATCTGTTTCGGAAAGAGAGGAGCGGAGAAGAAGAATAAGAAGAACAGCATAAAAGAGAGAAAGAGAGAGAGAGAAAAATAAATTTAGTGATCAGTGAGTTTTCAAGATGAAATGATCGTCCTGTGTGTCTCTCTCTTTCTGTTTGTGTACAATACATGATCGATCGATCCATCCATCCATCGACGAGCACGACCATGGTTATGCTTGTGATGTCTCATTCTGCCTCCTCGACTCGACTGTAGCATCATCTTCGCCATTGCCATGAGTGTATCATTCCGATCGCTACTTTTCTTGGTGTCGTGCACAAAAGCCTGTGCGTCTCCGTCTCCACTCCTCCACCTTCACCATCACAATGTATCCATTGCGACTGAGTGGTGTCTGGTGACTAGCTCGCGCGCTCGTTCAGTCACCATCATCACCACCACCACCAAAGCATGGGCCCCAAGTGCACAAGCGCACTTGGATGTGTGGATCCTTTGATTAGAGTTGCATATTTCATAACTGATTTCAGACTCCGCCTTGCTTTTGGGCCCGAGCGCCTGCCTCGTGTGTTGATTGTGTGCACGTCGTGGAGATGAAATTGACATCAGCACCGTCGGGACGAGAGGCTGCTGCGGCTGATGTTTAGAACCAAGATACGGACATATACATGCATATATGCATACATACAAACATACGTGATTAATCGTGCTTGGAAGTATGTCGACCAGGATCACACAAAGAGAGAGAGAGAGAGAGAGAGAGCTCTGGATGTCGTGCGTCGATCACCTTGGAATTCGACTCGATCATGGATACTCTTATCATAGGAATCGTATGTGTGCCTCTGTTGGTCGGAGAGCAGGTCGAGGAGGAGGAGGAGGAGGAGGAGGACGTCGGTGTCGTCGTCACCACGACGACGACGGCAACAGCGACTGCAAATTCTTTAGAGTGGATCAAGCCGCGAGCCATGGCATCAGTGACATCGACATCGACATCGACATCGACATCGACATCGACAACAACAAGATCAGCATCGCCGCCCGAGACCAGCGATTGCGACTCGTGCCTGGTGGCGTCTCTCGCCTTTTACGGCGCGTACCATAGCAATAAGTGGAACGTAGTCATCCACTTGATCTGCGTGCCGCTCATCTTCTTCACGACCATCGTCTGGTTGATGTACTTGCCGTCATGGTCGTCTCTGCCGCTGCCGCCGGCGCTGGTGAAAGCGCTGCCAAGCAGTGTTCCATCGAGGTAAGAACAGGACCAAGGGAGGAAGAGGAGGAGGAGGAGGAGGGATGGAGCTGCTTGCGATTCAATCGCCATGATCATCGCGATCATGATGATGATCTGCTGTTGAGATTGCCCAGGTTTCCTCTGAGCCTCTCGGCTTTGGGCGTGTCTCTCTACTCCATCTATTACCTCACGCTCGAGCCATTTGCGGGACTCGCCTGGATCGGATCGGTGGGCCTTCCTAGCCTCGTGGGGGCATTCATGTTTCGTCATGTGATTCCAGACGCCTGGATGTATGCTCTTCTGCTGCACGTCTTTGGGTGGTACCTGCAGGTAGCAGTCGCACAATTGGAGAGATTGATTGATTGATTGCTAGTGGTGTGGTTGGGTTGGGTCAAGTTGGATGGAGACTTCATTCCTGTTTTAAATCGTTGCGCCGGCTGTTGGAGCAATGCCATGCAGATCCACCCTGGGCACATTGTATTCGAGAAGCGCCGACCAGCGCTGGTCGACAGTGTTTTTCAGTCATTCGTCCTCGCGCCCTTTTTCGTGTTGTTTGACGTACTGTTTTCACTGGGGTACAGACCACTGTTGCATAAAAAGCTGCAGGTAAGACTAAATATGTGATCAAGATCATGAATTGGGAGCGCAAAAATAGCACACGAACGGGCTCTATAGTCGAGGAGGAGGAGGATAGGATTGGCTTGAGAGAATTGGCTGGCTTGTTTTTACCATCATCCTCATCCTCATCGTCATTATTTAATGATGGCTAAAGACAATCAACCAAGGTAGTTTTGTGTGTGTACAGGCCGCTGTGAAAAGCGTGCAAGCGAAATGGGCCGCCAAGCTCAAAAAATCCTACCTTAAGGATATACACAGCATGTTATGCAAGAAGCAAAAGCTCAATATCCTGCTTCAGGTGAATCGCTCTTTTCCCTTTCTCACTCTTCTCGTCTCCCGCAAATGGATTTGGCTCCAGTCAAACGCCGCATGATGCATCAACCATCTGGTAGCTGGTCATTTCAACAGGCAGAACAAGTTGAACCCATTTATAAGGCTTTTCTTTCATTGGCACATAAATACAAGGGAAAAAAACGAATCATTCCGACCGAAGAGATTGATGCCATGTGGCATTGTCACATTCTCCATACCCAAAAATATCATCAGGATTGTCTACAGGCATTCGGGGAAATGATCCATCACTATCCGGGTGATGAAGAAATCATGACCGAAGCGGAGCAGCAGCAATCATTTTCGCAGACGCAGCGCTTATTCAAAGAAGAATTCGGGATCAACCTTGATCTGGAAAAAGCAGCTTTTTGTGATGCAGGTCCGGCAGAATAAGTAACTTCATGGGCAAGCCTTTTGTGCCATGAACCTACGCGAAACCCTACTGGCTGAACATTCCCGGGCCCAGACCCAAAAGATTGTCGACTACATCGGCAAAGATCAAGCGCGCTTTGATGCCCTGCTTGAGATTTTTTTGTATGCCGAATACCGCCTGGTGCAACGTGCAGCCTGGGTCATCGGACATGCCGCGCATCAGCACCCGCAACTCCTTCAGCCGCATCTCTCAGCAGTTTTCGAAAACCTGCGTCGACCGGGCATCCATGATGCCGTCAAACGTAACACCCTCCGGGTGCTCATCAAGCAGGATATCCCGGAAGAACTCTGGGGCGAGGCAGCCGATATTTGTTTTGGCTTTGTGCAGTCTGGCTATGAGCCGGTAGCCGTGAAGGTCCACTCTATGGTGGTTTTGATGAACATCACCCGCAAACTACCTGAGCTTGGCTATGAATTGCGGGGTAGCATTGAAGCTTTGTTGCCCGAAGGAACCGCCGGCATTCGTTCCCGTGGCAAGAAAATCCTCAAAGAATTGGATAAGATGGGGATACACTAGTGCTTTGTCAAACCTACATATTCGGGTTGATCTTGTAGGGGCGTTTTGCACCAATACGAAAGAACGCCACTCGTCCGAACATGAAGACTTGACAACCCACTAGCTTCCTAAGGCAGTTGAGCAGAAATAATGTAATTCCGGCTGAAGCTGCTGTTGAGCGGGAAACTGAGAATGTTGAAAAAGCTGACGGAGGCGTCATTGCTTTGGCCTTGAAAGATCACCTGACCATCAAGATTCAGATCCTCGGTATGATAGCCAGAAAGGATAAAATTCCGGGCAAAGCTCGCATTGAGTGGAGCAGACAAGACCTTTAGGAAGATGATGGCGGCATCATTGATGCCTCCCTGAAGACGGATCGTTCCATCTGCATCTGCATCTCCAGCCCATAGGGCAAACACGCCCGGTAAAATCTCTCTTTGCGCATGCGTGCCAGCACCACTTTGGCTGCTGAAGTCAATGTCAGTTAAGGCGAGTGATAAACTCACAACATTTGCACTCATCATCCCCAGATGATTTCGGTGTCGCACAGAAACGTAATAATCCGCAGGCTGGGCACCGGAGAAGATCAGAACCGTATCACCGGAAACATTCATCAGGTCTCCATCTCTTTGGACCAGCACGGCCTGCTGTTGTACCAAAGACGAATCAAGCCCCGAACGCAGCTCGACAAGCATCCAATCCACCACTGCATCAGAGCCAGTCTGCGATAAAATAGCGGGCACCATGGTAGTATTGAGGCCATAGGGATCGGTCAGCGGGATCAGGTTGGCAGCCCGCAAATCATCCTGCATCAGTCCGTCAATGGGTTCATAGGCCCCGCTCAGAATGGCACGTGCAGACAGGCGGACAAAATCCCTTTCCGCCAGACTCAGCCAGACACCATCTTGCAAATCGATGCTTTCCTCCGGGCTGTACACTTCCGCATCAGAAAAATCCCCATCATCATCCACCAGCCACACCCAACTTACCGGATCAGCACTCCCCCAACCCTGCGCCATCAGTTCTGAAATATTCGCTTCCATCATTACCTGACCAATCATCCCCGTTTCAGAGACACGCCAGCTACGACTCACGCGCCGTTTGATCCCCGGAGGGACGTTTTGGCTGGCATCTGCAAATGACACGCTCCCACCATCATGCCCCCAAACCAAATATTCACCATGCTGAAGACTGGCGGTATCAGTCAGGCTAAGTTGTAGTAACTGCCCATTTTCTGCACTGCGGCTATCCAGTTGAGAGAGACATTGCTGCACATTTTTTCCAATTCCTGCCAGATGAAACGGATGGGTCCCAAAGTCATAAAACTGATGACTGCCTACGGGAATGTTGATCCCGTATTTGATGTTGAGATAGGTTTCGATTGCCTGACGATTTTCCGGACTAATGGCGCCTTTAAACACAAACAGCTCCGCCAGATCACCTTTCCAATGATTAGACGTCTCATTATCTGCACCACCACCATCATATTCCTGCCCGATGGAGGCACGATCAGCCGTAGCAGAAGCAAATCCAACCCAATCATTCGCAGCCGAACCATTGACCCAACTGTGGGCAATGCTGTCCGAAAATACATCCATGCCGATCATGGTTGGACGGTCAAAATAAATCCCGAAATCCAAACTGGGTGCATCATCATCATAGATGAGCTCCCCATTGACCCGATGCCCGAATTTAATGCGATTGCTCCCTTCCAAATGGGTTGACAGGATATAGCCGTCATCCGTGTCTGTTTGGGGAATAAAAACTGTATAAATCGAGGCATCGCCCGTGAGAACATCGGTGATCCCATTTACTTTGAGCCAATCATCAGCCCCATCAAATCGAACCGCACCGTGTCCGTTGAGGATGTCATTGAAAAACCAGGGCTCCTCCTCTGCGAGTACTTGCGTGGCATGGTTGCCTGCGGGTGATTGATCGGACCAAAGATCCACAATGCTTCCATCAGCCTGATTCAAATCGCCGCTGAGCCAAAGGCTCAGCGTCTCACCTCCCAAGCCTGGCTGACAGGGCCACTGATTGGGCTCACCGGGTGTCCCTACCCGGGGATCAGCCGCTGCCCAGCTACTGCCCAAATTATTGTCCAGACCAGCATCCAGCAATGCAATTAATGGATCAATGGGCTCGGCTTCCGGCCAGGGCATTGTATCATCATACTCCACCAAATCGATCAAACAGCGATTGGCATTGTAGAGAAGCAGACGTTCTCCTTTGTTATCAAAGTTGAGCATGCTACTGCCTGGAAGCACATTGCTCACCCCGGGGTACACATTCTGGAAAAAGAGGACGTTCTCAGCAATCACCAGATATCCACCAGCTGCCAATTGGGTCCCCATGGGAATGGTAAATACAGTATCTTCATCTATCAGCAACCAGCCAGACAGATCGATGCTGTTGTCGCCATAATTTGTTAGTTCGAGCCAATTGCCACTGTCCTGCGCATCATCAGAGCTGTAGAGAATTTCATTGATGACAATCCGGCCTTCATCTCCGGTACAGGGTGGCGGGATTTGGTTGGGGCCACCCGGTGTGCCGGTCGGGGCGTTGCCCCAGGTCGAAGGCGCCCAACTTCCGGGAAAATCATTGTTGGCTTTCGGGTCCATCAGGGCAAGTGTAGGGCCATCACCATCAGCCTCAGTCGGCCAGGGCGGTGTGTCATTGTATCTGACCTGATCCACCAGACAGCGGTTTTTACTCAAGATATGAATGTGCTCCCCGCCATTGTTCAGGGCAAAATCCCAGTCTCCCAACACATCATTGACTGCCGGAAAAACGGCCGCAAAAGCATTGACACTGTCTGCCAATACCAAATAATCTTCACCAGCCATGCCAATGCCCTGCGGCAGGCGATAAAAACCATTCTCATCATGTAGCTCCCAGCCAGAAACATCCATGGGGCCGGAATCCGGATTATACCATTCTATCCAGTCGCCTGGATCAGCGGTAGAATCTCCATGATAATTGGTTTCGTTGATCAGGATCTGGCTTGAAAAGCCAACGCAAAAGTTCTGATTCAGGACGCCGGGGGTACCAGAAAAGTTGCTTGAGGCAGTCCAATTCGCCGGATCATTGCCATCTGACATAACATCCGTACACATGAGGCTGAAACCATCTCCATCAGCCGAATCCGGCCAGGGGGTCTGATCATCGTATACCACCAAGTCAGAGCGGCAACCGCTGTTGTCCCGAATTAAAATCCGTTCACCCCCCGCACTCAGGCCAAGTTCAGACAATTCAACGATCGGGCCGATGCCCGGATGAACTGAGGAAAAGGCCAAACTATCTTCTACCAACAGCAAATATGATTGTGCAGAGATCATTGCAGTTGTTGGTAGGGTCAGAAAAGTATCTTGATCCCAAATTTGCCAATTGGTAAGCGACACATCTGCCAAAGTCGGATTGTACAATTCAATCCAATCTCCGGTTTCCAGGCTCCCGATGATGTCGCTGTCATTGTACATGACTTCACTGATCCGAATCTGGGTAGACGCGAGACATGCCCCAGAGTTTGCAGCACCGGGCGTCCCACCCATTGGCGCAGAGGCAAGCCAGTTGCCAGCCAGGGCATTGTCCAATTCAGGTCCGATCAATTCCAGCGAAGGTCCTTTCCCATCCGCCAGTTCATCCCAGGGAGAGGTATCATCATATTTCACAAAATCAATGCTGTCTCCAATCTGATTGACCAGGAGCAGCGATTCCCCCCCATTGTCCAGGCGGGAGGATTGCCACTGAAGCACCCGATAGCCATTACCCTGGTAGTTGGTGCTATCAGCAGCGAGAAGAATATATTCGCCAGGTTGGATGATGCTGCCATCTGGAAAAGTATAGGTGATGCCTTTTTCAAATGTATAGCCACTGATGTCCCGGGCAATGCTATCCGGATTGTACAGCTCGATAAACTCGTATGCGTTTCCATTGGTCGGATGGTAGTGGATTTCATTGATGACAATATCCGGAGCAGCAACAAAGACCGGGGTGCGGGTCGTATTTACGGCATAACTCTCATAAATACTTACATCAGTAAGGCCTGTTTCCTGCCAATGGCTGAAGCGATAACCAGGCTCAGGAACTGCCGTCAGACGAATCGGCACATTGACATGATATTCTCCGCTATGATTGTTTGCGACCCGAAAATGATTGTTGTGTAATACCACCTCCCCATGCGTTGCAGCGTTCACATTGAGATTGAGCTGAAAGCGGCCCGCAAGTCCCAGGGTATTTTCAAACATCTGCTTTACGTTCTCCGGACGGATTGCGTATTTGTCATCGTTTAAATCCATTTGGGTGTTCCAGGTAGACAGGTTCCAACCGCCCCAACGATTGTAATCAGCATCTACCTCAGAGCGCATGGAGTTACGCATCTGATCGAAGATGGGATAGATCCGTGTCGTATCCCAAACTGCGACTAAATACGTATTCATCCGCTGAATGAGTTCTGCCTCGAATTCATCATTTTCCATCAATTGACGAAACAATTGGCAGGCGATTGGATTGCGCTGTGAACCCGTTCCTGTGTTGTTCAGTATCTGGTTGAGTAAGTCCTGATTAGTGGGGCCAATATTTCCGATGATATTGAAATCCAGATCAAACATCATCCATCGCCATTTTCCTCCTTCCTCTCTTGGCCGCCAAACCTTCATATTGTTTCCAGGCCAGTCAAAATTGTTGTAATACAAATTGGCGATGTAATAATCCAGGTAGGAATCCATATCCAGTACGCTTTTCATATAAGCGTAATTGGCAGGATTGTTCAAAGAGTTGGCAACGGCAAAATCTTCCATTGCATGATAAGCCTGATTGTCTCCCTCACTCACTTCTTCATAGATCCAATGGCGAAAGGAGGCGTCTGCCCGCGGCAATTTTATTAAGTCAAGACTATCACTGTTGATGTCGGGATAATGTGCTTCGACATAACTCTTATTCATGCGATCCCGGATATTGTACAAGCCCCAGTATTCTCCATTCAGATACAAAGCAACATGGCGACTTGATTGGTGATCAATGTCCAATGCTCCGTCAATGATCTGGTGAGAGACAGCGTCAACGATCCGACGGTTGTGTCGATAATTACCACCGGAACGAAGCTTAAATCCTGACCAATTGGTTTCTTCTTTCCCTGGAAACAGGGGATAGTTTATCCTGGAAACACCGTATTTTTTCTTGAATGCGACATTAAAAGATTTTTTGCTCCCATTCCGACTGCATCCCCCCGAAATAGATAAGCCACAATTCTCATTAAAGGAAACAGAGCCATCCGTTTCGATCAATGCAATCTGCGCCTGGTATTCCCAATCCTGCGACCAATTCCTTGGATCAGTATGACAAGGCCCGGATACCCCATTGGTCCCCACCACATAAAATCCAAGGCTGTCGTCATACAAATAAAAAGGATCAATTGTCAGGTGTACGATCGGAAGATTGGTCGTGGGGTTGAGGATATAGGAGGCAAAGGCTTCCTGGCTTTGGGCAGAACCAGACTGGATTGCGATGGTACGCAAGCTGGTGGAGTTACTGATCGTAATGGGATTGGTATACAGAGAGGCTGTATCTGAAGGCGTGGTTCCGTCAAGTGTGTAATAAATAGAAACACCAGCAGCAGCACTCAGATAAATGCTTTGGTTACCTGTATACACCCCACTGGCGAGCGAAATAAGCGGAGGATTGGTGGCAGACTGTCCGCTGCTGTTGCCATTGCCCGGTGTGCTCACGATCCAGGGCAACCATGGCGATCCGCCATCATTGAGACGTCCATAGGATTCATCTTCATTCAATGCCGGAAAACTGATGCTGTCCAACTGCGTGGAAGCGTCAGGTGCGGTGAGGATGACCGATTCCCCATTCGCAGTCAGTTTAAAACCAAGATGTGCCGGTCCTTGTGAAGGCTCGTCATCCGCCCACAATAAGAGATAGCCACCGGCCGGAACCACCAGTGAAGCCGAAATCTGGTGCTTCAGGACATCAGTGGTGTCATCACTGACATAATAGCCCATCAGATCAACGGGACTCCCTCCAGCATTGTATATCTCGATCCAATCTTCATATTCTCCATTGGGGTCAGCAATCACCGAAGCATTGTCAGCCATGAGCTCATTGATCAGTAGCTGGGCGATCAGTGAAGTTGCCGGCAACAAGGCCATAAGCCAGAAGAATGTAAACACTTTGAAAAAAGAACATCTTGGTCGCCCCAAAGTAAAAGAGACTTGCATATAGGAAGGGAAATTAAACGCTTCATTAATATTAGGAAAAGCATTCTCGCTTTCCCAGTCTCGGGGGCCAAATGGTACGATTTGTCGAATCAATGGAGTATATGAACGAATCAGCCTTGGAAACGCAAAAGGTCCTCCCCATTTTCAGGAAGGACTCCTCCATGAAAGGCCTGTCATTTCTTCTCCTACCTGATTGGCAGAAGAAGCCTCAACATTGGTCGATTCAGATTCGTTTCAGACCAGCTTCGGCAAAAGCACGCACCAGCGGATGCGGGTATTCGGCGGTCGATTGATCCTGTGGCACAAACAGGGTCGCGATAAAAAAAGGATGATGGGTCAATTCCAGAATTCTTGCTTCTCCATTGCTTTCCTTCCCGACCACCCTGAATCCACTTTCATGTAATTGCTGCTGATAGGCAGGATTGAGACCAAAATTGCAGTAATATTTCTCTTCTATTTGATGTTGCCCACCATATATCTGAAAAATTTTTGCCCCTGCATCTGTCAACTCAATGCGCAGTTTCTCCCCGGCAATCTGACAGGCCAATGGGTTCACCACCAGTTTGGAGGCATAGGGATCATACTCAGCGTGTTGGGCATCGGCGATCCCCAGTACATTGCGGGCGTATTCGATCACCATGTGCTGGAAGCCACCGCAGGTCCCCAGGGTCGGGATGGCATTGCTCCGGCAATAGGCAATGATCCACAAGGCTGCCTCCATGTCCTGATAAGGGCTACCAGGTGCAATCCAGAAAGCGTCAAACAGCCTCGAGATGGCCCCAAAGTGTTTACGCAATTCATCAGTACCTACCCAGGTCCAGCTGAAATCCTTCTGTATTTCATCTTTGACATGTTGAAGGGCTTCCATGGTCGCAACATGCGGACGAAAACTGGGGTCATACTCCCCGATAATGCCAATCTTCATTGTGGTAAGGGAAAGTTTAGCTACGCAGAAACAGGCGCGTGGTTGGGGAGAAAACAAAAAGGCCCGCAAACCTTTGTTTGCGGGCAACAGCCATGAAAACGCCCTAAAACGAAACGGAAGTGAACTTCCATCTACACTAATAGACGAAAAATATCGTTACAGGTCACGAATTTTCCTGTATTTTTTATCAAAGCAGCCTTCAGGGCCAATGAGATGGGATCATTCCGCTTCTACCCTTCTGCAGTCTGACGCGCCTCCAGGAGTGCCCTGGCCTGCTCTTTCCAACGGTCGCGGCGAATGCGACCAGGAAAAAATTCAATTACTTCATTGACCATGGCTTCATCTTCAGGGCTAAAATTGGCAATTTGAGCCAGTTCATAAATGCCGATGGCATGCAGTTTCTTCTCGGTCAGTGGACCGATGCCCCGAATCTGTAAGAGATCATCCTGGTGAGCAGGATCAGAGCGCCCAATGCGACTTAAGTTGAGCTCAGCAGCTCTTGCCTTAATCCGTTCCAGGGTCGCATTCTCATGAGAAGCTTTCTCCTCCAACAATGTCGGCCAATGGTCATGCTGCCGATGAATCCCTTGACATTGATGCCGCGAAAAAATTCAATTCTGTGTTGACCTA
>JBCBZF010001170.1:0-2097 GCA_039815525.1 Bacteroidota bacterium
CAGCCAACCAGACCGGCCATGAAATTGGAGAAGTGATTGATTTTCACCGATTACCGCAAGTCTTATGGCCAATCCATTGCGTACAGGATACAATGGGAGCCGCCTTTGCCCAGGATCTCTACATGGATCGGGTCGCACGTATTTTTCCCAAGGGGACAGACAGCGACATCGACAGTTACTCTGGTTTCTTTGACAATGGTCATCGCAAGGCCACTGGTTTGGGAGATTATCTCAAGGAGAAAGGCGTCGAGGCAGTTGGTGTCCTCGGTCTGGCCACTGATTACTGCGTCAAATTCACGGCTTTGGATGCCGTATCGCTTGGCTTTCAAACCACCTTATACAAGGCCGCTTCACGCGGTGTCAATCTCCAGACGGGCGACGTTGACCGGGCAATTGAGGATATGCGCAACAATGGTGTATTGATTCAGGAGGATGTTCCCTCTTCCTGAGCGAGGGGGAGGATGGCGCGGTAGACAATGTTCCTTGTTTTGTTAAACATCTTGTCGAGATGTTGAGAAGGATTCATTTGCCCCATGATAACAACCACCAAATCCTCTGAAGGATCTACCCAAAAGGTGGTTTTAAAGAACCCGCCCCAACCGCTGGCTCCGGCCCGATCAGGATGGCTGGCATTTTCTCGCGGAGCAGAGACAGACACCCCCAGTCCGAACTGATACTGACCAAAAATCTCGGGATCAAGTTGATTGCTTTGCATCATTTCGACGGTCTCTGGCTTGAGGAGTTGCCGGCCATTGAAGCTGCCGCCATTGGCGAGCATCTGGGCAAAACGGGCATAGTTTTCAGCGGTCCCACTGAGGCCGCCGCCCCCTGAATAATAGGTCATGGCTCCTTCTTTGGGATAGTTACCAATCGCGCCGGCTGGACCCAGTTGCAAAGAGTTTTTCAAGCCTTCCGGCGTATTTCCATAACATCCGACCAATTGATCATATTTACTTTCCGGAAGATAAAACCAGGTATCATCCATGTCCAGCGGGTCAAAAATACGCTGTCTGAAAAAATCAGCCAGACTCATGCCGCTGACTTTTTCAACCAAATAGCCGACCACATCAATGCTCATGCCGTAGGTCCATTTGACACCTGGCTGATGCAAGAGTGGTCGCTCACCCAGGAGATCCATTTTATCAGCCAGGGTATCAGCTTCCAGGCTAAAGGCATCAATGATTTTATGAGGATAATAGAGGAATGCAGCTTCTTTCTGGATGAATGGATAGCCAATGCCAGAGGTGTGCGTCAAAAGATGTCGGACCGTAGGTGAACGATCAGCGGCTACCGTTGTATGGGTGGAATCGGCCCAATTGATGGAGTCCAATACCATCGAATTCTGAAAAGTGGGTAAATATTGGCCAATAGGGTCATCCAGGCCAATTTTGCCTTCTTCTACCAACATCAGGCAGGCCACCGCCGTGATGGGCTTGGTCATAGACGCCAGACGATAAATATCGGTTTTCGCGGAAGATCGTCTGGTGTCATAATCGGAAAGTCCATACACTTCATGGAAAGCGACTTGCCCTTGACGCAGGATCATGACTTCTGCGCCCGGGATCCAGGTGGAGTCAAGATAGGTATTGATCAAGGTGTCTATCTGGCCCAGCTTAGCTGCATCAAAGCCAGCTTCGGTCAGAGAAGTTTGGGGCA
Organism: Bacteroidota bacterium; assembly: GCA_039815525.1. Lineage (GTDB taxonomy): Bacteria > Bacteroidota > Bacteroidia > J057 > J057 > JBCAWW01. The sequence goes on from JBCBZF010001170.1 coordinate 1,657, forward strand.
ATTCATAGCGAATCTGGCGGTCGCTCTGGCAAGCAAATAAGCCAGTGGCAATGATACTGAGTAGCAGGAGTCTTTTCATCCTCCTAAAATATCAGGATTCATGCAATAAACGAATTCCTTCTTCTGCAACTTCACTAATTGCCGGTTCTTGCACGAGAAAATCCATTACTGGCCATTCAAACCCAAGGATTTTAGAGATTTCGCCTTCAAATTCAGCGATGGCCATTGAATCAATTCCATAGGCTGCGATACTGTCTCGTGCGTCAATATCCGCTAATTTCATCCCGGCTTTTCGGGCAACCCACTCCATGATCCACTGTTGCAGACTTTCCTCTGTCCAGGTAAGCGGCTCTGAGGATTGCTGCCTATCGACGAGGTACCAGCAGTAGAGGTCGTGGTGGATATTCCCGCCCTGGTTGCGTAACCCCTCAATATCCCAAC
>JBCBZF010000766.1:0-3648 GCA_039815525.1 Bacteroidota bacterium
GCGCCGCTCCAAAATTTTGGGTAATCCCAGCTTGCAGACCGATTTCCACAAAATGACCATTGCGGTTTTCATAAAGCTTGTCCCGATAGCGATCGTCTGGTGAGTCCTTGCCGGCGATAACCTGATCCGCACTGAGGAAAAAATTCTCAGGACGATTGGTCAGATACATGTCCAGGTCATTGTCGTTGTCCATGTCAAAGAAGGAAGCTTGCATGGAGTACGCTGTATCAGCCAATCCGAAGTTTTCTGCCTGATCAAGGAAGGTATTGTCCCCTTGATTGATGAATAATTGGTTTGCGCGTTCCTCTGCAGATGATTCCCAGCCCCCTTTGCTGATGTATATGTCCAGATGGCCGTCCTGATTGACATCAACCATGACCACACCATTGGCCCAGCCTTTCGTGCCAGCAACACCAGCAGATTGGGTGATATCCTGGAACTGAAAGTTGCCCTGATTGAGATAAAGGCGATTGTCTACTTCATTGCCGGTAAAGTATATATCGGGTAAGTCATCACCATTTACATCGCCCACTGCTACGCCACCTCCATTGTATACATAGTTGAAACGGGCAAAAAAATTCTGGAAGTTTTCCTGAACCTCATTGCGGAAATTGATGCCGCTTCGCGCAACGGGAATGCGGGAGAAGAGGGCTTGGTTGTGCGTGGTATTTGCGTCTGCTTTTTGGCAGGCAAAGCAGCTCATGCAAAGCCCATAGGCCAGCAGGACAAATTGATATGGTATTCTGGAATGATTCACCAATATATGACTCGTCAACATTGGGATGATGCAGGGAAGGGAGGGAAAGAAAGCGAGGCGCTTTCTTTCCCTTATGAACTACTACCTATGGGTTGGTCTTAATACCCTGGGTTTTGTTGCAGATTGGGGTTCAGGTCAAGTTCCCGGGTAGGAATGGGGAACTTTCTTTCATGTGGTTGATAGTCCGGCCACGGACTTCCCGCAGAACTCCACTGCGTTTCGTTGATGGCTTCAATAACGGCCTCGAATTTGCCCATCCGAATCAGATCGTCTTTCCGATGGCCTTCGAAGCAAAGTTCCCACCGCCGTTCCCTGACCAGTGCGTCAACGAATTCTTCCTGATTCAGATTGGCCAGGTCGATCAGTACACTATCAGGACTTGCACCCCCGCGTGCACGGGCCCGCACCTGATTGATGGCGTCATATGCATCAGCCGTAGGACCATTGTTGATGGCGTTGAGTGCTTCTGCATAACTCAGCAGAACGTCAGCATAGCGTAAGTACTGAAAATCGAATGGAGAATCGTACAGGAAATTATTCGGTTTGGGCTTCTGCCATTTCCAGGGACGCCATGCAGCCTCTCCGACTACATCGTCAGAGTTTACGTTGATTTTGGCAACATTCTGGGCCAGACGCACATCTTCATCTTCATAGCTTTTGGCAAATTCGAGGTTGATGTATTCCGTTCCCCAGCCGCCGCCATTTTCCTGTGAACCATTTGGTCCCATATAACTGCCTACAGTACTGCCTTCATTGAGTCCGGGACCTTCAAATCCAATTGCGAAAATGATTTCATCGTTGTTGTCGTTGGTGTAATGAAATACATCACCATACACATCCAGGAGTTTGTACACACCACTGTTAATGACCTTCTCAAATTGCTCAGCTGCCGCTGTAAAACGATCCGGTTGATTCAATGGATATCCAGTCATCTGGAGATATACCTTGCCCAGTAGAGCCGCTGCTGCTCCCTGAGTCGCTCTGCCGCCGCCCTGTCCGGGGGACAATACACTCTCTGCAAATTGCAGGTCTGCAATGATCTGCTCATACACTTCCAGAGCGGGCGTATTGGCAACGTTGATGTTGTCCAGAGAGACCACTTCTTTGGTCACAAGTGGCACATCACCAAACATCTTGGTCAGGCTGAAGTATAATACCGCACGAATAAAGCGCGCCTCTCCGACGATTTGGTCGCGTGATTCAGGGCTGATCAAGTCTTCCGACATGGCGCTGACCCGGTCGATGACGCCATTAGTGGTGTTGACACCCCGGTAGTGCCCCCGCCATAGTTCTTCAAATGGTGCCAGTGTTGGATTGAGCTGATTGAGGTGAATTTCCTTGCGGCCGCCTGAAACCCAGACCGGGACATTGAGCTCATCTACACCTTTGTTGCCCCAGTGGACCGGAGCGCCTACAAGGTCAAACGTCCAGTCGTCCTGGAGTGTCCCATACGCGCCGTTGAGTGCTGTGATGGCATCCTGTTCTGATTGATAAAAGTTTTCTGGTGCGACGAATATAGTTGGCTCTTCAAGAAGCAACTTTTCGTTGCAGGATGTAAGGGCGAGCCATCCGCCGACCAACATCCAAACGCTATGTTTTGAAAAAATCTTCATTGCTTTGTTCTTAATAGTAATCCTTAAAAATCGATGTGTGCACCAACGCGATAGGTCCGCATGCGTGGATAAGAATCGAAGTCAAGACCTGGGGTCAACTGATTGTTGCCGACACTGACATCCGGATCGTAGCCCGTATAATTGGTCCACACATGGAGGTTGTCTCCTGCGACATAAATGCGGAGTCCTTTTAAGCCAATCTTGTTGATTTTATTGCGCGGAACAGTATATCCGAAGGTGATGTTGCTAACCCGCAAATATGAGCCATCTTCTATGTAGAGAGTACTGTTGATGTCACTCGTACCACCATCACCACCACCCCAAATGCTGATGACATCTGTATCTGGATTTTCTGGTGTCCAGCGATCACGGATGAACCCAAACTTATTGAAGAAAGGAATGGCTGTTGCCTGGCCTCGTACCAGGTTGTTGTTGTAGATATCATTTCCGTAAGACCAGGTCATGAACACAGAAAGATCAAATCCTCCATACGTAAAGTTGTTGGAGAAACCACCAAAATGCTTTGGCCATGGGTTGCCAATAATGGTACGGTCATCAGTATCGACTACCCCATCTCCATTGATGTCTTTGAACTTAATCACATCGGGGCGGAAGCGGGTAACGCCTGCTCTGGTAACTACCCCTTCTTTTGGCGTAAACGTATCAGTGGTCCGATCAAAGTCTTCCATGAGGCCAGCAGCTTCAGCATTGCTCAGGCCTTCGAACTCCACAAAGTCGTCGTAGTTGTAAATGCCGTCCCAGATGAAGCCATACATAGAACCAATTGGCTCGCCAACCCGGACAATGTAGTCATTGCGGTTTTCGCCAATACCGGTTACGGTAAACTCGTTTGCATCACCCAGGCTGAGAACTTTATTCTCATTGAATGAAATATTGATATTGGAGGTCCAGAGGAATTTGCCTTTGGTGACGTTGACCGTGTAAAGACTCAGCTCCAATCCTTTGTTTTCAACCGAACCAATGTTTTGAAAAGTTGTGGCAAAACCAGATGTGTATGGCACTGGTACCTCAAGAAGCAAATCAGTGGTCTGCTTATTGTAATAATCTGCCGTCAGCTGGATCCGGTCTTTGAACAAGCCGATTTCCATCCCGATGTCAAATTGACGGGTGGTTTCCCAGGTCAAATCAGGGTTGGCGAGGCGTTCCGGTGCGAGACCAGGTGCAATGCCATCAGCATAGTAATAATTGTTGAGTGCGTAGGAGGCCAGAGAACGGTACAGCCCAATTTCCTGGTTTCCACTCAATCCATAACTGGCC
>JBCBZF010001045.1:0-2569 GCA_039815525.1 Bacteroidota bacterium
CAAAAATGGCCTGATGATGCATGATCCCTATTCACATCAGGTGGATAAGGTTTATTTACGGGAGATTGAGGCAGAGTATGCGAAGGCGTTTCGATGAGCACCTTTACAAAATGCCGCAAATCAACCTATAAACTCAACTTCTTAAACACCATCTCCGGGATATTGCGGATGATCAGCATCACATAACGCCACATCCACTTGGTGTAGATCACATTCTTCTGCTTGTCAGCAGCACGCACAATGTCTTTGGCGGCTTTCTCCGCTGAAGCGGTGAGAAGTGGTGGAAGATCCAGACCTTCAGTCATGGCAGTCGCAACAAATCCGGGCTTAACGGTGAGGACGTGTACACCTTTTTTGGCGAGCCGATTGCGAAGTCCGGAGAGGTAGGCGGTGAAACCCGCTTTTGCGGAACCGTAAAAATAATTGCTGGCCCGTCCTCTTTCACCAGCCACACTGCTGATGCCCACAATGTTTCCCTTTCCAGCTTTTTCCATGCGTGAAGCCAATGGATCAAGCACTGAGACTGCGCCATCATAATTGGTTCGCACAATGCGAAGCATCTCTTTGTGGTCAACCTGAGCGCTTTCCTGATCGCCTAAATAGCCGAAGGCACAATAGACCCGATCAATTTGCGGCAGTGATTCGGAGAATGTGATGTGGCTGTCTGTGTCCAGCGCATCGAAAAGATGCACACGCACTTCGTTTCCGTAACGAATGCGGAGGTCTTCGGCATCTTTATTCAGTTCGGTCTGATTACGTCCAGCCAGCAGAAGCAGATCGCCACGCTTAGCATGAATTTGGGCAATGCCACGCGCCATGTCAGAGCGAGCGCCGAGGATAAGAATGGTAGAGGTGGACATGAGCAGGAAAAATGATCAGGCAGCCGTTTCGTTGGCGGCGAGTTTTTCGATGGCGTAAATGACCAGCACACCAGCCACAATCAGCGCGATGCCAATATAGGTTTCAGTCAGGCCAAAATCTGGGAAGTACCATTCGTAATGGTCCACCACTTCTTTGTCTACTTCCGCCAATTGCTTCATGACGGTATTTTTCCACGGCCAGATCGTCAGCAGCGAACCCAGGACAAAGCCAGTCATCATGGAAATGGTTTGGTCTTTGTACTTTGCCAACACCCAGGAGAGCAATTGAGAAAAAGCTACCAGTCCGACCACACATCCCAGAAAGAGAGGAATCAAAATGTTGATCTGGACACCAGAAATGGCAGTCAGTACCAACGCATAATTACCCATGATGAGCAAAATGAAAGAGCCAGATAGCCCGGGCAGGATCATGCTACATACGGCAACAATGCCACAGATGAATATATACCAGAAAGCATCATTGGGCTCTGCATGGGCGAGCAGAGCAATTCCTGCTGCGATCGCTGTTCCGATGATGAGGGAAACAATTGATCCTGCATCCCATTTGTCTACCGTTCTTCCTACTGACACCACCGAAATCAGAATCAGGCCAAAAAAGAAGGCCATGGTGTAGAGTTCGTAATTAGCGAGAAGGAATTTCAGGAGTAAGGCCAGCGAAAAAATGCTGACGCCTACACCAGCAAAGACTGCGGTCAGGAAACTTCCATCAATACGTTCCCAAAAGCCTTTGATGTCTCCTTTAAAAAGGAGCTTAATGGCATTGAGGTCCGCCGACTTGATGGCATTGATGAGACGTTCGTAAATACCAGTGATCAGGGCAATGGTTCCCCCGGAGACACCAGGAATGACATTGGCCGCACCCATGGCAAGTCCTTTCAGAAAAGTTGAGAGGTAGGCATTCATGGCCGCAATAATAAACAAAAAAGCGGCTTGCGCCGCTTCCTTTGCACCTGAATGGTGAATTTATCTGTCTGCCCGTTCATTAAACGGTCATGATGTCTTCTTCCTTGGCTTTTAGGATGGAATCGATTTTCCCATCAAAAGACTTGGTGATTTTGTTGACTTCGTCTTCCCCTCTTTTGACCGCGTCTTCCGACGTGCCATCACTTTTGAGGTCTTTCAGGTCTTTGTTGGCGTCATTTCTGGCTTTGCGCAAGGCAATCCGGGCATTTTCCCCTTCCTCATTGGCCTGCTTTACGAGATTTTTACGGCGCTCTTCCGTCAGCAATGGAATCGGAATCCGCACCATATCACCATCGCTACCGGGATTGAAACCAAGGTTGGCGTCGCGAATGGCTTTTTCAATCACAGGGATCATGTTTTTTTCCCAGGGCGTTACCGTCAGCATCCGCGCATCTGCCGCAGAGACATTGGCAACCTGTGTCAGCGGTGTACTGGAACCATAATAGTCTACATATATACCACCAAGCATGCTGGGAGAAGCTTTGCCGGCGCGAATCTTGGTTAATGCTTTTTGTAAATGGTCAATGGAGCCTTGCATTGACTCACTCATCATATCGAGAACCATTTTTACATCCTCGTCCATTTGAATAGAATTTAATTTGGCGGGTAAAAGGTCTGTTTGTGTATGTGAAATTGGAGAAGACCCAATTCCGAATACCAATTCAATTTAGGCAGAAAATCATGAATTGTCCCAATTGTCGAGACTTTGCCGCAACAACTGATTG
>JBCBZF010000724.1:0-3865 GCA_039815525.1 Bacteroidota bacterium
AAACCGAAAAGCTCAAAATCAAGACCCGCATTCAAGCCATAAGTAGTATTGGGTCTAATATTAAACTCCTTCGTGATCTCATCTCCCTTAAAATCATCAGGCAGGCCTCTCAGATTCCGGTTCATGGAGCCAATGTTCAGATTCCAGCCCAGGCCCACCATGCTGGCTTCCTGGTCCATGGTGATACCTGATTGATAGGTGAGATTGAGGGGATATCCTTCCACATCCATGAGTGGGATGTCGTAGGTAAAATCTCCGGTGGCGAGATTGACCATCTCAGTCTGACCAGCTGGTGTGAAGGTGCTGAATTCAGGAGCAGTCGGCCCTGAAGTCAGGCCATAGACCAGTGAAGGGCTGATGATTTCGCCCAGAAAACTGATGAAGACAAAGACCGAGACAATTTTCAGAATACGGCGGTTGCGGAAAATGCGAATCATGGTTATAGGCTTAGCGTGGGGATGTTTTCAGGAGAAATATGAGAAAGGGAGAGATTGATCTCGTGTGATGAGAATTGCTGACCAGCATAGCGGATGCTACCGCCCTGCAATAATTTTTCATCACCAGGGAAGGCCAGCAGAAACTGATGAAAAGGTGTCAGATTCATGCTCCGTTCAAAGTGATAGAGCGCACATTTGATGGATTCTCCTGGTCGGATGAATGAAAAGTCCTGCTGTGCCCCAAAGGCGAGATATTGCTGTTGTTCGTTGATGAACTGCTGGAAATCTTTGCGGCGACTGGCTTCCGGTTCTATCCGAAAGACAAAATAGAGATACCCTTCTCTCGCAGCTACTTGCTCTTCCAGGGCTTCCGCTGTCGGCTCGCCTGGCAGGAGATCCTGCAGCGCCAGATATTCTTTGGGTACATAACGAACAGAATACCGATAGCCATCCTGAGAGATACTACTACCCAATTCGTCCTGCGATTCACTAAGCCATTTTTGGTACTCAGGTGGTGAAAGTTGACCCGGTCGACAACTGCTCAACAACAAGAGGCTGAGCACGGTAAACAATAGTTGATGGTGCATAACAAGCGGAGAATCGAAGTAAACAGATGCTTATTCAGTGAGGTATAAAAAGCTGAGCAGGAAGTGTTCTTCCTTGGCATTGCAGATATCGAGATAGTAGGTATTGCCTGCACGCAGGCCACTACCAGCTGGCAGAGAGATCACAAATTGATTGTTGCCTTTCTTCAGCAAATTTTCGGTACGAACCTTTACTTTCCGGCGACTGGCATCATAAATTTCCCAGATCGGAGCTTGCTCACCATACCGGCAATCCATTCGAAAACGCACTTCCCCTCTGGCGATGTGATTGTGGCGTTCGGCCAAACGCGAAAGTTCTGTGTAGGGTCGATCGTTTTTTTCCTTCTCACTTTCCCCTTCCCGCCGAAAAGAAAATGACCAACTTTCGGTTTGCCCCAGAAAGGCGCCATCAGCATAAACGTCCACCTTCCAGGCATAGGTTTTCGTTGGATCGAGCGGGGGCTGACTGACTGGATAAGGGTGGACATTGGTGATGAGGTCCTCTCTCAGATAGAGAGCGGGATTGTGTAAAACCGCTGCCGCTGCACTTTGGCCCGGAAGTAATTCGACCAAACGAAGTTGATGCGACAAACGTGCTCCCTGGGGAATTGGGGCTGGATTGGTCCAGCTAAACACCGGAAATAATTCCTCAATTTGATCTTGATTAAAGGGATAGACCAAATGTGGTGGCAAAACGTTGGGAAACACCAGATCCTGACATTGACTTGCCAGAAGTTGACCTTCGTTCCCAAAAACTGATACACAATAGCGATGCAAGCCTTCCCGTAAATTGCTTTCGGGCCGTAAGATTGAGCCATCTGCCGATACTTCCTGCAAGCCCTGCAGATCTTCAAACCGGATCTGATTCAGGCCGGGCAACAGTTCTACTGGACCCGCCTTGGCATCATAGATCTTGCGACTGATGTCTGAAACCTGTGCTTCCAGCCAAACACTAAGCTTTTCTGAACTGTGATTGTGCAAACGAAGGTTCCATACCTGTCGTAAGGCGTGTTCATTGGGTTGATAGCTTTGGATGATGCTAACCAGCGAGTTCTGGCCAAAAGATGTCAAGCTGAGACAGCAGAATACCATAGACAGTATTCCTCTGCTCAGGTAGAATGATGTGTTCCACATGAGAGATACGTTTACAACATACAATCATCCTGTTGAAACAAATGCCAACAAGGTGATATGGTATAACACGAAGCTTTCAAGCGTATGAAGCCCAGGCCATGCAAGGAGAGGGTTTTTCACTTGTGCTTGGGAAATGTATATAACTTGAATGAGCTTTTCAAATATTTCCTATTACTTCTCTATTAAATATTCCACATATTCGACTTTCGTCATGTTTAGATGACCAACCTTCTGATTATTAGAAGGGGCGAAAACGGGATGATTTCCAGTCTTTTATTCTATATGTCACCAAAACAGGGTAAAGCGTGAACGCCTCTACGCTTATTTGTGAATTTATTTGTTGGAAGCGCAGTACAAGTTCACCTTTCTGAATAATTATCACCGTTGATCTCGCAATCAGAGAAGGCAACCGAAGAAGATTATGGTATGATGGGAAAAAGTCGTTTTTACAATGAAAACAACAACGTTTACCGTCGTCATCGGAAGGATTACCACCGATGCTACGAACCTGAGAAAAGAAGATGAAAAACCACTCTTTAAAACTCAGCTAGCAGTAACCTTTGAAGGTTTAGCTGATGATGTGCAAAGTACCTTTTGGTATGATGTTTTGATTAGCTCCGAGAAATTAGCCGCAGTTCTCAAAAAAGGGACGGCTGTCATGGTCAAAGGGCAAGTCATTCCGAACGTGTATCAGGATAAGGTTAGCTTCCATTTTCGCAATGCAGAAATAACCTTACTTGAGCCACCAGCAAAGCTTTCACAGAAAGTGCCAGACAGCTAATCAGGTGAACAAGTTTACATGATCCGGCCTCCATAGGTCGGATTTCTCAATGGAAAAATAATCTTGTGAGTCAAAAAAGAGCTGCCCTATGCTAGGACAGCTTCAAATTGCTTTAAAAGAGTAACAATTGCCCTCCCGGTCCTTCAATTGATTTTCCGGTGGGAATGTCTTGATTATTGGCGTCAGTATGTCTCCTACTAACCAGAAATGATAAGCAGTCTTGTTCATCCAGATGCTCAATGCCAATTCCCATCAGTGGATGCCAAACCCGATAACCAAAGCGCATTTCCATGCTCAAAGAGTTGCCACATATCAGTACCCCACGCATACCGTGAAAGAAGAAATTAATCGCGGCCATCTGCACACATCTGGCATCAATGTCTACACCGACATAAAAATTATTGGACCTTGGCGGGATACTACGATCATAGGCAATAAGACAACGGCCAGAACCGCAAGCCGGATCCAGAAGAGATGCATCGGTTTGATGCTCTTCTTGTGCTGGTCCGGTCAATGCTGCCATCAGTTCACATACTGAAGGTGGGGTAAAAAATTGCCCCTTCCAGGATCGATCTTTTTGACTGGCAGTTTGCTCGAAGTAATCTCCCAAAGGATCACACCAACCACCTTCGGCCGTTACCTCGGTATCATACACCGCAAAGATTGCTTTGCAAAGGGGCGGATAATATTTCCGCACATGGTCTGGATCGTATCGCTTGACCACCGCCAGATACTTATCAGTATAGCGGCCCCGAAGCTGCTGCGTGTCAGGATCGAGCTGATGAGGCGTAAATTCGCAAACCAGCATTTCAAGCACATCGCTAAAGGCACTGGACAAATTATATCCATGCGCCCAATCATTCAGCGTATGTTCGAGCGTTCTCCGGTGCTCTCCCGGAGAAATTGTTCCCGTCATAGATACTCAGTTG
>JBCBZF010000936.1:0-2915 GCA_039815525.1 Bacteroidota bacterium
CATTGACGGAAATTGTCTTTAGGCTAACAGCTTGATGAAGTTGTTGGGGTGTAGGTTCTGCATCCATCCGAATTTGCCCCCTAAACACTGACTGCCAGCTCTGAGACATACTGCTCCACCACTTTTGACGTCGTGGGGTATCAAAAATGACCAGCGCATCTGAATGGACCTTTAAGAATGATATGACTTGCTGCTTGTTTACTTGAGATTGGTCGCAACCTATAAATTTCAGTTGCAGTGCCCCTCCGAGGTTGTCTAGTCGGCTAACACGGGTGGAATCAGCGCGTAGTTCCCGCAAGTTTTTCAAATTTGCCAATGATGACAGATCCCCTACTCCACTGTAACTAATGTCCAGCTTTTGCAAATTGTTTAAGCCCGCAAGCACGGTAATGTCATCAATCGCAGTACGGGCAAGCTGTAACTCTTCTAAACTAACGAGGTCTTTGATGGCTTCAAGGTTGCTTACCCCACTGTTGTCGGCGATAAGACGCTTTAGGTTGACCAGAGGCTGAATTGGCTCCAATCGACTAATATCCTTGCGACCGGATATATCCAAACTCTGAATATTGGTCAGGCTGGCCAGTTCTGAACGGTCCGGAGGATTGGATATCTGTACTTTCTCTGTGAGGATATTGCGCCAAACTGATGAAAGTCCCTGCCACCAATTCTGTAAGGTCGCAGATTCATATACCACCAAAGTTGAGGGCTTACGGTTCATAAACCGACGTGCCTCAGTGCTGCTGACTGGCGTGCGATCGCAATAAACTTTGCGCAAATTGGATAGGTTCTCCAGCGGGACCAAAGTATTGATCCGGGCACCATCAGCAAACAGAAGCCGTAGACTTTTGGCGGTTCCCAGTGGTTGCAAATTCTTGACAGAAGTGGATTCAATGTATAAAATTTCCAGTTTCTCCATCTTGGACAAAGGCCTCAAGTCTTCAACCTGATTGCCAGATACATTAAGCTGCACTAAATCAGCCAACCCATTCAGAGGGATCAAACTGTTAAAACGGCAATTTTGGGCCTGTATCTCCTGCAGGCTCCGCAATCCAGCAAGAGGCCCCAAATCTCTTACCGGGGTCTGAAAAATATGCAGCTTAGACAATTGGCGAAATTGTGCCACTGGGGTCAAATCCTGGACCAGTGTATGGTGAATGATGAGCTCCCGTAAATTGATGGTGTAGCGCAAAGGGGCTAAATCACTTACACCCGTGTTGGCCACATTGAGGATTTCGAGTCGGGTCAGATTACGCAGGGGCTGCAGATCAAAGACAGAGGTGCCGGCCAGATTCAGCTCCTTGAGGCGGGTCATATTGGTCAGTGGTTGCAACTGATCAATGGATGTCTGGCCGCTCACATCAAGCCGGTCCTGGGTAAAGATTTGCTTTAGGTCCTGATAGAGCAAAGGACCATCAACGACCAAGGCTTCCATCCTCGCCACACTTTTATCTGGTGCATCTTCAAACAAATAAGCAAGATCCGAATGCAGGCTGTCTCCAGGCTGGGGCTCAAACACAAAATCAATGGTGTCCCCGATCCGAACATAAGGATTCTTCGTCAGGATCTGATCCATGCGCAGGCTGTCATTCAGTCGAATAGATGGACCAAAAAAACTTCGCCAGCTGCCAGGCAATTCATTCCACCAATTGGCGAGTGTTTCCTTTTGGCTAAGCTTGGTGGTATATATACTGGCTACTTTCAGACTGCGGGTGCTGGGATCGAGGTTGATCTCCATGAAACGATCCTGATTGTTGAACACACTATCGCCCGAAACATTGATTCCTTCCAAATTTCGGCTGAAGCTGACCAGAAAAAACAGGTCTCCATTTTCTTTTAGTTCATGACTAAGCTCTTCAATCTCAAAAGAAAATCGGACCTCCTTGAAGAAAAAGTCGATGTCTTTCAGGTAAGCCTGAACATCCTTATTGGTAACTGTAGAGCGGTATTCTTCCAAATCATCCTCAATCTGCACTTCTGCATCACGAAAAACTTTTCGATAGCTCTCATTGATGATGACCTCTTTATCCCGGGTATTGGTACTAGGATTGCCCAGGGTGTTCATCATGTATTCAACAAAGCGCACCAGTTGCCGGCTCTGGTTTTTGTAGGTTCCGATGCGGCTGCTGTCAGCTTCAATGTCTTGGGCAAATAGCAGACATGAGGAACAAATGATGATGACAAAGCAGAAAAATCTGACAGAAAAGCGTCTCATTGATGGTAGATGAAATTAAGCAGAAGTTCTTTCTTACCCGGTGGGACCCGGGTCATTTGCGAGATTAGCCAACCGCGGTTTCGATCAGCCCGACGAAATTCGGAGACTTCAAAGTACCAATTTTCGACTTGAAAAAAATGGAAACGGGTATCTGAGACAGTCTGGAATTTGAGATTTCCTTTTTTGACTTCATAAAGAAAAAGGGTCAGGTAATCAGGCTGATAGTATTTATTGGCGTATTTCTCAGGTGCCTTTTGGTTTTCAAAGACTTTGATCAGGTTCATGAAGTCCAGTTCATGACTCATGGGGTGAATGAAGTCTGGTCCGCCCCGGGTATCAGAAGGAGAAAAGAGTTTGGTAAAGGGTTCAAAATATACATTGGTAAATACCCATTTTGATCCGATGGTATCCTCCTCCAGGGCGAGATAAAGCGTAACATTCTGCTTTTTGCCCTGATACAGAAAAACGGTTTTGACCTCCGCAAACCAGTCTCCACCATGAAAATCCAGATAAACCGGTCTGCGACCCATGATATCCCGAATAAAGGCGTCCTTGGTGCTTCTGCGCATGGCTGGATTGGCCTGATCGAAGATCATCTCCAGATATTCTTTTCTGAGATTCCGATCATGGTACAAACTGTCACCGGCCAGTCTCTGCAACCGTCGCTAATGCCTTTAGCTGAGCCAGTTTGATTTTTCCAGGA
>JBCBZF010000767.1:0-3635 GCA_039815525.1 Bacteroidota bacterium
CGTATCCTTGTCAAAAATGGCAAACTTATGGTGCATGTGATAATCGGTGCTGTCAATCTTGGTCGGAATACCAGCTTCTGCCATCTGAAAAATATCCGAACCACGATCATGGATTTTGTCGTTGTCTGTAATAATTCGGACCCGTACACCACGACGGTGGCAGTGGAGGATTTCTTTTGTGATGACGTTATCGCTAATGGTGAATACGCACACATCAGCGGTGTGGCGGGCGGAGCGAAAACCCTTGATAATGGCTGATCGACAGGCTTCGCCAGGACTAAAAAACACCTCCGTCCGGACGCTTTCATTAGCAGGTAATAAGAGTTTGCTGGCAGCATACAACCAATTGAGGATCATTTGATCTTCATGTTCCCGCCAGTCTTCTGAAACCATGTCAAACACCTTGGCTCGCAAGACCGATAACTCCTGCTCATCCAATTTTTCTTCCTTTAGGATTTTGGATAAAGCCTGACGCTCTTTTCGGGTAAAAACCTTGTCTTCAAAGGTCTGGCGAAATAGCTCTTCTAAATTTGGCATACAGACAATTTGGGAAATTATGCTCAGATCCGTTGAAATTTCTTACCGGGTAACTGCCTGAGCAATTCTTTGAATTCCATGTTGAGTAAAATCGCGTTCAGACGCGAGGCCGGAATACCGGTTTGAACGCTTAGGTCATCCATGAGGACGCCCCCATGCGCCAATACTTGCATTACTTTGGTCTCATCGGCCGATAAAGGAATGCGAGGAGGTGCCAGGGCAAGCTCGAGTTGGGCACTCTGGTCATCATGATTTTGCCACTGAATCTGTAGATCATCGAGTACCTCCATCGGATCAGTCACAAGCTTGGCACCATGATCACGGATCAGGCGATTACATCCAAGGGACATGGGATCATTGATCCTGCCAGGAATGGCGTAAACTTCCCGATTCTGCTGAAGCGCCATGCGAGCCGTAATCAGCGCTCCCCCACTTTCACCCGCTTCAATCACAATCACCGCCCGCGACAGGCCCGAAATAATCCGGTTCCGGGCAGGAAAGTGCATGGCTTCTGCTTTGGTACCAGAAATATATTCTGATACCCAGGCTCCACGATGAAGCATTGCCTGAGCATACTTATGATGCGTAGAGGGATACAACTGATCCAAACCGTGGGCAAGAACCGCCGTTGTCTTGCCTTCTGCTTCCAGGACCGCACGATGCGCAGCAATGTCAATGCCATACGCCAAGCCACTCACGACATTGAGACCTTTTTCTGCAAAGCAATGTGCGAATTCGCGTGCCAGCTTTCTCCCATATTCTGTCGCACGCCGGGTCCCGACAATGGCGATATTGGGTTGCGCGTTGAGATCGATTTCTCCTTTTACAAATAGAAAAAGAGGTGCGTTGTGAATGTACTTTGTGGGTTCAGGATAATCAGACGACAAGTAGTGGAGGACCCTGATACCTGACTTTTCAGCAAATTGGAGTTCCTGCTCAGCTCTTTTTAAAGCTTTCGAATGCCTCAATAAATCGACTGCATGCTCTCCTACGCCCGGTGCACGCAAGAGTTTGCCCTTGGGGCTTTCAAATACTGCTTTTGCGCTGCCGCAGTAAGCGATCAAATTACGTACGCTGACCGGTCCCAGGCCTTTGGTCAACGCCAAAGCCATGAGGTAAAGTACTTGTGAATCCATGGTATTGGTAAATATACCGAACCAGGAAGGTATTGAGAAAATTTGAGGGACTTTTCTTCGTGCCAGATCCAAATTGCCCGATAAGCAATGGACAGGGACAGCAATCGACAGTAGAATCTGCAGGGTGGAAAGGGCGCCGGGCTTCACTCTACACAAAAACTAAGCGGGAACTTCGCCAAATCGGTGAAATTCCCGCCTCGTATTTCCCAGACCGTAATCTGGAGCATACGTCAAGCTACAGTTGGCAAACCCGGCAATCAGGCCTGAACCCGAGCAAATACTCAACCGGCCAGGCCGGTCATGCATCCGGAAAGATTGAAACCTTCACAAATCATTTCCTGAAGGGAAACGAGTATAAGAGTGGGGTGTTCTGTTTTCTCGCGAAAATCAATGCCAACCCAAAAACAATCCGTGGACTGCCTGTTTCTTTCTTTGGTTCGCAATTTTCTACGAATCTATGCCCTACTTTCGGAGGACTCAGACCTGACAACAGAGAGAACACGAGAAGCATCTCTGCCATCCAAACCCGTAGGTTTTGTAGAAAAGCATCCTACCCAAGTCCGTCGAAATGGATGCAGGGTAGAAACAATCTGAACAATCTTCTAAAGAACATTGTGTGAGATTGGCGACCGGAGAGGTCCGTTATCACTCACTTGATGTATACAATATCACGTTTTGCTCCAATCACTGCAAATGTATCGTCGTGAACTTGTGAACAAGTTTTTCACAAATCCACAGTTTGTCCACAGAAAATATCAACAATGTGGATTAGTCTTCAAGTTTGATTCTTTCCAGTTAAGTCTCTGACTGACAGTCAATTCACCATTCAATCAAAGTAATTCGTTCGCAAGATTGGCCAATTCGGAACGTTCTCCTTTTTCCAGGGTGACATGAGCGAAGAGATCTTGTCCTTTTAATTTGTCAATCATATATGACAAACCATTTGATTGTGCATCCAGGTAGGGCGTATCGATTTGGTGAATATCTCCCGTGAAAATCAGTTTTGCCCCTTCGCCAGCCCTGGTGATGATGGTTTTGATCTCGTGAGGTGTCAGATTTTGAGATTCGTCAATGATAAAGATCACCCTTGAGAGGCTCCGGCCCCGGATATATGCCAGAGGAGTTACCATGATTTTATCTGTTTCCAGCATATTTTCGATCCGCTTATAATTTTTGTCAGAGGTCGAAAACTGGTTCTTAATGAATTTCAGATTATCCCAAAGGGGTTCCATGTATGGATCAAGTTTGGACTCAATGTCTCCAGGCAGAAAACCGAGGTCTTTATTTCCCAGTGCAACCACTGGTCGTGCAATCAGGATTAGTCGAAATTCACGTCGCTGCTCAATGGCCCCGGCAAGTGCAAGGAGGGTTTTACCTGTTCCTGCAACTCCCTGGATGGAGACCAGACGGGTTTGGGGATTCATGATTGCATGCATGGCAAAGGCCTGTTCAGCGTTTTTAGGGGTTACACCATAAGCGGTTCGTTTGTCTACCCGTTCAAGTTCCTGTGATTCTGGATTAAAATAAGCCAGGGCAGATTGCGTCCCGTTGCGTAACACAAAATAGTGATGGTTCAGGGGCAATTCATCCATGATTTCCGTTACGGCAACCCCTCCTTTATCAAAAAGCTGATTAATCACTGAAGATGGAACCCCCTCAATCAGGCTGCGTCCAGCATAGAGATTACTGACATCTTTAATCTTACCAGTTTCATAATCCTCCGCAGGGACATTCAGGGCCTTGGCTTTCAGGCGCAGATTGATGTCTTTGGTGACCAGGGTAACCTTGGCATCGGGTTCTTCAGATTGAAGCGCAATTGCTGCATTCAGGATTTTATGATCGGCTTTGCGATCGTCAAATATTTTTTCTGCGTTTACTGTTAAAGAGGGATTGGGCATCACGACCTTAAAGCGGCCTTTCCTTTCCCCCTCAATCGGTACCCAGTCTTGCAATGTAAATTTA
>JBCBZF010000072.1:0-11805 GCA_039815525.1 Bacteroidota bacterium
TAACACTTGACGCTATGGCAGATCAGACGCAGAGCGAAGACGCCGAAGCTTACTTCACCTCCCAAGGCTTCGACGCTGTCGTTATCGACGGACATAATCTATCAGCAATCTCAGGAGCCGTAAATTCCTGGATGATCAACTGGACGATTTCAGCTTCCCTTTTGGTGAGTTGAACAGATGAATCTCCCGCTTCACGTTTTTTGCGCAGGTGATGGGTTACGCTTTTCATGACTTCTGTGCCATAATAGGTTCCACCGGCTGCGACGCTGCGGATGGCTTCAAGAATTTCCTGGCCAGTCGATTCTTTGAGCAAAAAACCAGCGATGTCTTGTTCCAAAAACTTCAGGATTAAGCGGGGCTCATCATAAATGGTGAGCATGATGATGTCTGTCTCTGCATCCAGATTTCTGATATGGGGAATGGTGGCAAGGCCATCCATGACGGGCATATTGATGTCCAGTAAGACCACATCTGCACGCGCTTTTTTCAGAAACTGAATGGCATCTTCCCCATTCAGAGCCGTTCCGATCACCTCAATGTGATCATCCGTCATTAAGATGGCTTTCAGGCCATCAATGTAAACGGGCTGATCCTCTACCAGCAAAACCTTAATCTTCTTCATGCATCCAGCTATTTCGTGGATCGGTGATGTGAATGCTGATGCTGACACTGCTGCCCTGACCAGGCTGAGAAGAGAAATGGAGTTCCCCCCCAATATCCTGGACCCGTGCTTTGATGTTGCGGAGTCCTACCCCTTTGGAGTCAACTTGCCTGGACAGATCAAAGCCTTTGCCATTGTCCTCATACATCAGATTCAGGCGGTCCTGGTGAAGAATAAGCTGAATGTCTACCGCAGTAGCCTGCGCATGTCGTACCGTATTGCTCAGCAGTTCCTGCATGATTCGATAGAGACTATGGCTGACCGAGTGTGGTAAGGCAGGATGTTCCAGTCCCTGGTGGTCAAAGCGAATCTGTAAGCCATCTTGCTCAATGATCCCGACCAGATCTTTTACTGCCTCCACCAGCCCAAGATGTTTCATGGTTCCGGAGAGCATATCATGCGAAAGACTCCGGACTTCCTTCACGGCTTTGGTCAAAGTGGAGCGGGCTTGCTGAAAGGCATCTTCTTGCTGATCCAGTTTCGCTTCAATGCCACTGAATTGCAGGTTGACCGCAGACAGGAGCATGCCGATGTTGTCGTGAAGTTCGCGGGCGAATTGGCTTTGGGCCTTCTCCTGGCCGCGGAGCATGGCGCCAAGTTGGATGTGTTCCTGTTCGTTGAGGGTTTTGGCCAGCCGTTGTTTACTTTGGCTGGCTTTGTAACGGTACCACAAGCTCAATATCCCCACCAGACCAATGATCCCAAGAGCAACGAGCCCCAGTAGAAGGCCGAGACTTTGCATGCGCGCTACTTCCTGCTGGTGTTGGGACTGGGCAAGCTCCTGCGCCATGGTTCGTCCCTTTTCTTTCTCCTCCTCCATTGCCTCCTGAAGCAGAACATAAGACTGTAAATGCGTCATTGCTTTGTCTGATTTTCCCAGTTCCTCGTAGGTTTTGGCCAGATTCAAACGTAGCTCGCCATACAATTCCATATCCTGGACGGAGTCGATCTGACGCAGTCCCTGGTGAAAATAACGGAGGGCCTGGTCGAATTCTGCCTGGGCAAAGAATAGCGCACCATAACTGTTACATTGACTGGCGAGGGCGAGGGGGTTTTTAAAGGATTTTCCGATATCCAGTGAAAGATCATACTGTTGCTTTGCCTCATTCAGATCGCCTTCGGACAAATAGACATTCCCGAGATTGCGGTAGAGGAGACTGATTTTCGACTGATTTTGTACATTTTGATACAGCCTAAGCGATTCCTGATAGCGCGCTTTGGCGGTCTGCCAGTCAGATTGCATCGCCGCCAGCGTCCCAAGATTGAGATTGGCATTGGCTTCAAGGGAATGTTGGGCCATAGAGTTGGCCACGGATTTTGCCTGACGATAATAGTCTGCTGCCTGATCGTATTTCCTGAGGTTTTTAAGCGCTACCCCCATGCTGTTCAGTAGATTGATATAAGCAGTGGAAGGCGGCAGCCCTTTCAGCTGTTCAATTCCCTGACGATAATGCTGGATCGCGGCCTCAATCTGCCCCTGCTTGCGCAGGAGTTGGCCTTTGTTGAGGAGGACTCTGGCGATCCCGAGGGGATCAGCATTCATTTTCTGGATGGCGAGGGCCTGTTCATAAGCCGTCAGGGCAGCATCCGTCTGGCCCAGACGCCGCAGAGCCAGCCCCCGTCTTCGCAGGGCTTCTGCCTTTCCTGCGAAATAACGAAGGCTGTCACTGAGCATCACGGCCAGGTCTGCGCATGCAAGCGCAGAGTCAGGATTCGCCTGATTGATCGCTTTTGAGAGCTGATTGAGTTGATTGACCAGTTGAGTATCACGATGCGCCCAGTTGAGCGAGGTCATCACAGATTCGGAATCTGGTTGAGCTTGCCCCCAGACCTTACAACTCAGGATGTAGCTTCCCAAAAGACACATCAAGGCAAAACAAGCGGCTTTCTTCATGGGTATCCTGATTAGCTGCCCCCTTGGTTGTCAGATTCTGCGTCATCAAAATGGACTGTGGCTTTTCCCAGGAGATTATCCTGTGGATCTCCATTGGTTTTCTCAAAAATTTCGATAACACACTTATCAGAGGTAGTAGGAATATTGGGCAATTCAATTACGTCTTCAAGCTGCGCCGTACTACTACCACTTGACGCTCTCAGGTAAATTTGTACTGAAGCTTCGGTTACTCTACGCTCCTCAATCATTTCAATGTATTCCGGGATCTTCGCCAGAATACTTACCTGAAATCTCTCGGGATTTGCGATTTTCTTTAGAAAACAATGTGGTTTTAGGGAAAGGGCGGATTTTGGGGATTCCATGGGATTAAAGATTTAGGTTAAAGAATGAGTTTGTATTTCTCTGTTCAGGGCCGTTGCATCAGTTCAGTACAATCAGGGCAAATTACCAGAAGCATATCTTCCAAGATTTGCTGAATAGCTTTTCTCCCCATCACGATCCGCTAATTTTTCTCTCATCGCTCTGGAAAAGAGGTATTAATAAAAACGATACTAAACTGATGCTCCTATTTTATCTATTCACTTAGGAATAGGGATCAACGATTGCGCACAGAGAGATGATGCCTCTACCTCTCTTTATTTCAGAAGATCGTGATAAGATCTGAGATTTCCTCAGACTGTCTGAAGAAAGATGTGGCATGAACAGATGAAAGGTGACCCGCAGTGTTTGACCACTGCAGGTCGGATCTATCTGGATCAGGTGTTTCTAAATCTTGGTATAACAGGCACCAATTGCGTCCAGATTGCCACCAGCAGCACCCCAAAAGCCGAGAATCTGCATGCCTTCAATGTCAGAGAAGCGGAATGGTCTTCCCTTCTGATAGCCAAATACATCAGAATAGTCGTTGGGATCATTGGTCAGGAATTCCAGACTTTCAATGACAGAGAAACCTTTGTTCTCTACCTGCTGAGAGGTACCACGAATCTCGATCAGATGATTTTGGGCATGTGGTGTATAAGTCTTCTTTTCACCTTCTTCCTTCCCATGTATGACTTCATGGCTCTGGCCGTTCACCTCATAATCAATCTGGATGCCTCTGATGAAATGAGGCCCCACCCAAACATGGATTTCATGGATGAAAATGTCTGCTCTGCTATCTTCAAAAAAAGGAAGATCGCTGTCATCAAAATTGGTTCCCAATACACCGCCCGCCGGCCCGAACTTAGAAAATTCTACTTTCTCTTCCGTTGACTGTACTTTCTTCACTTGCTCTTTCATGATTTTGGATTTTTGTTTGTGAATGTTTGATTAACACTTCAAAGCAGCAGCATTTCTTCCCCATAATCCATTCCCCCAAAGCAGGATTTTCCTTCTCCCCTTTTGAGGGGAGCGCGACTTCTTTCAGCTGAAAACTTTCTTTCTTCAGATCAGTATATACCGAACGTGAAATGCTTTGGAAAAAAGGGGAGGGACACGGCATGCCATGTCCTTTCCGGTATACCCTCAAAATCAGTGGTTTGGGGAGAAGAGAAATTCCCAAACCACTTTTATTTGAGTATAGAAAAAACGATCCACTTCAAGATTCCACCCAAATATGAACTATCAACTCTTTGGAAACAGCGGTTTGCGTGTCTCACCACTGAGCCTGGGCACCATGACCTTTGGCGAAGACTGGGGCTGGGGCTCCTCAAAAGAAACCAGCAAACAGATTTATGATGCCTATATGGAAGCGGGCGGCAATTTCATCGACACCGCCGACGTCTACACCAATGGCAGCAGTGAGCGAATTCTGGCTGACTTCATTCAGGCCGACCGGGACCACGTCGTGCTCGCCACCAAGTACACCCTGTCGCTTCCCACCCACAATCCCAACAATTCCGGCAACCATCGCAAGAACCTGGTACAATCAGTTGAAGCCAGTCTGAAGCGATTGAAAACTGATTACATTGACTTCCTCTGGGTGCATGCCTACGATTTTGCCACGCCGATTGAAGAAATGATGCGTTCACTGGACGACCTGGTGCGGAGTGGGAAGATTCTCTACATCGGCATGTCAGATGCACCCGCCTGGGTTATCTCCCGCGCCAATACCATGGCCGAGCTGCGGGGTTGGACCTCTTTCATTGGCAATCAGCTTGAATACAACCTTACCGAGCGCAGCCCGGAACGCGATCTGCTACCCATGTCCAAAGCCCTGAACATCGGCGTAGTCGCCTGGTCCCCACTGGCCACTGGCATCCTGACGGGAAAATACATTGATAAGGGCAACCAAGGTGAGGATGGCGACCGTCTTGATGGCAGCACCTCTTACCGCTTCAATGAAAAGAACCAGGCCATTGCCAGAGAAGTGGTGGCGATTGCCGGAGAACTGGGCGTTTCCCCGGCGCAGCTTTCGCTGGCCTGGATCCTGCATCAGGGGGTCATTCCGATCATTGGTGCAAGAAAAATGCACCAGTTGGAAGACAATCTGAAGAGTGTGGACCTCAAATTGGATGCGGAAATCATCCAACGTCTCAATCGGGTCAGCCGCATTGACCTTGGTTTCCCACATAATTTTGTACTGCGCGATGGCGCAAAACGCATGATGTATGGCGGAATGGTCGATCAGATTGAAGGCATTCGCAATGACAACCTTTCGAGAATTGAGGAAATTCTGGGATAATTCTACAAAAGGATTTTCAAACTGCCCGAAGACCATTTTTATGAGTTTCGGGCAGTATTATGTTGAGGATGAACACAATAGCTCTTGGCGAACCCCTTTTAGGTATTTTCAATATTTTAACCAAAAATTACATTATCCTAATCAAACGGGTAAAATAATTGCAGATATCAAAAAATGAACCGTGCTTTGTCATGTATTTAATCAACAAACGTGATGAAAAACCTCAGAACATTCTTTGTTAGCCTTGTTATGACAGTAGCTGTCGTAAGCACCGGGCTGGGACAAGAAACTACTACTGCGAATGTTGCTGCCAACTGGGCCCAAATTGTGCCTCAGACAAAAGCTGGTTTTTATCAGTTGCAGTACGCAGGTTCCCAAGCAGGAACTGTGGTTGTAAACATCTATGACAAAACACAGAATCAGGTTCACAGCGAGCGCTTTGCAGCAAAAGACCTGACAGCCAAGTCTTTCAACCTCCGCGCGCTTCCAGAAGGAGATTACACCTTTGAAGTAAAAGCCAATGATGGCACGTACTCTCAGGGAATTTCCTACAGTATCAGCGATTTGGAGATGAAAGCTGACTTTTTGCCCCTACCAGGCGACAAAAAGTACCAATTGGTGGTGAATGGTGCGTTTTCGGATCTACTCTATGTAGAAATTCGCGACACCCGCAATGAAATTCTGTACCGTGGCTACACTGAGTTTGACAAAGAAAGTGGCCGGGTATTTGATCTCAGCGGCGTCAACAGCGAAGAAGTAACCTTCGTCATCATGGACGACTTCCTGAGTACTGAGCAGAACATTAGCTTGAAGTAAATCAAGTAGGACGTATAGACTTTTTACAAGGCAGGCACCTTCGGGCGCCTGTCTTTTTTAACGTGAGTTTTGCTTAGGTCCTGGTTGTAAATACCTACCTATCAGTATTTTACCCTTCCTTCATACTTTTCCTTAGATGAAAAGTATGCAAAAATCAAGGTCAAAAAATGCTGCCAAACCCTCGAGCCAACGCAACCCCCGCTTTTTGACCAAGCCAACGCGCTTTTTATACGACTAGACGGATCTTTACAAGATTCTTATCCAAAACTGAGGTTTTTTTATTAAACATTCGCAGCGACTGGGTATGGATTGGTTGAAAACCACCATTTTTCTTTTTGAGGGTTTTAGGGGAATCAAAGTATGACAAGAGCAGACAAATTGCAGGGTATTCAACCAGCACAGGATTATTTATGAAACCTTTCATCAGCCTCACTTTTGTTTGTCTCATTGCCCTCCAATCTATTTTTGCCCAAAACCTGTCCGGCACCTGGGTCAATGCTTCCCAGACCAATATGATCCAGTTGAAACAGGTACGGAATGGCTATCATGGTACCATCACGGGCCAGGAAGGCGTTTTTGCCTTCAAAATGAGCGGGACGGCCAGACAGCTCAAAGGAACATTGTACAGTTCAGCGGGCAACTTTTCATTCACTGGTTACGGACAGGGGAATCAGCTTTCTTTTACCCTCAACGGAGCCAGTGATACTTATTATAAATATGCAGAAACGCACGCACTGGATGGCGTAGATCTGACGGATTATATGCTCAGTACACCAAACGTCAATCAACAATCTCAATCCTACAGCAACCATCAGCAGAACAGCACACAATCAGGGGGGCTGCGTGATCAAATTGCTGGTTGTCAATTGGTCTATTATCGGGAAGCGTCCATTTTTAGCGGCACCCGTTCAAGTTCCATCACCTACGTCAACTTTTGTCCAAACGGTAGCTTCAATGTCAATTATGAAGGTTCTTATTCAGTTGAAGGAAGTGGTGGCAATGCCCATGGAGCAGGCAATGGCCAATACAGTGGGCGCTGGGATGTGATCAGTCAAAATGGCGGTCCAGCCTTGCGGATGCGCTACAACAATGGCAGCGTAGAAGTATACCCCATCAATCTACAAAGACTCCGACAAGGACGCTGGAAAGTCGGACAGACACAATATGCCATTCAGCGCGGTGGTGCCCGCTGTAGGTAAAGAGTAAACAGTTGTGCATTTGCCCGGAACGGTCGTCAGGTTTAACTTGATACCTTCCGGGTTTTTTGGGTATGTAGATTACCTCAACCGGATTTTGACGTCCTATGAACATTAGACTCTTACGAATACACTATGAAGCTTTTTTCCACGCCCTTTTCTGGCCTTGCCCTACTGGCCGGCATCTTATCTCTTCTTTGCTTCTCCTGTAAATCACAGGAATATGTCGCCGAACGCCCCCAAATCCAGTTTGGGACCGGTGGTGGCTTTACCGGTTGGGTAACGACTTACTACCTCATGGACAATGGCCAACTCTATGTCAAAAAGCATGAATCAGAGACCTACGAAAGTGTTAAGAAAGTAGACAAAGCGACCGTGAAAAAAGTCTTTGCCTTTGTAGCGGAACATAAACTTGGCCAGAAGAATTTCCGACAGCCTGACAATATGTACCAATTTATCACCTTCCAGTTGGAGGAGAATGCTGAAGAAGGCCCCGTTCGTGTGGTCTGGAGCGAAGGCAATAAATTGATTGATCAGAACATGAAGGATCTCTACGGCATGTTAAGCGAACTCACCCAGATCACTGAATAACCTACTACATTTTACTACACAAGTCATGTATATCAAATCGATCCTACTCGCATTGGTGGGCATGTTGTGCATACTGCATCTTTCCGCACAGCACCCTTTCGATGTGAAAAAAACCCAGGGAAGTCCACAGCAACCCTCAGTGCCATATCAAACCATCCACGGACAGCAATCTTCCCATACGCAACCTATTGCGCCCCTGCGTTTGGCACATCGCAGCCAGCACGTGGGGGTTCATGCCGGTCATCAAATTGCTGAGGATGACCATGGGCAACTGGTGTTTCAAAGGCTGAGGCAAACTGTCAATCGGCAGAGTCTTCAGGATGCGGCAGCGGTTAGCAATATGGCGCACATGTTTCTCAGCCGAATGCAACAGAAATTGTCCATTGACAATCCACATAAAGAGTTTTCTCTGGACCGTTTTGAAACAGATCAACTAGGACAAACGCACGTCCGCATGCAACAGCAATATCAGGGGGTTCCGATCCATGGCGCAGACATGATTGTCCACTTTCGCAACGATCAGACCCTGATCAATGGCCGCAGTCGTCCGACACCGACTGGACTTCAAACCAAGCCACAGCTTGAGGCGGAAGAAGCCATTCGACATGCGGTCAAAAAGATCCAAACCAAGGTCAGTTTTGCAGAATTGTCCAAGGAAGAACAGGAAATGCTCAACTACAGCGGGCCAAAGTCTGAACTGATGATCTGGTACCGGGACAATCAGCCTCACTTGGTTTGGCGACTGGAAATCCGGCCCAATTTTTTACGGCATTGGTTTGTGATTGTAGATGCCTTGAACGGGCAGATGCTTGACAGCCATGACCATACTTGTTCCCTGATGCCAACCACCGCTAACGGCACTGACCTCAATGGCGACACCCGCACCATTAATACCTTTCAGTTGAGCAATGGTCAATACATCCTCCTGGATGCCTCCAAAGATATGTACACTGGTCAAGCGGGTGCAGATCCCAATTCGGGGGACGGATTTATCATTACTGCAGATTTCAACAATACCAGCCCCAGTGATCCGACCTTTAACGAAATCATCTCCAACAATAATACCTGGGATGCGACCTCTGTTTCTGCTCACTATAATGCGGGACAATGCTATGATTATTTTCGCAGCACGCATAACCGCAACTCTATCAATGGAACCGGCGGCGACATTATTTCCTTTATCAATGTAGCTGAAGACAATGGCGGGGGCATGGATAATGCATTCTGGAATGGTTCAGCGATGTTTTATGGGAATGGTGATCAAGCTTTTACGCCGCTGGCTGGTGCATTGGATGTGGCTGGACATGAGATGGCCCACGGTGTCATCCAAGCCACTGCCAATCTGGAATACCAGGGTCAATCTGGTGCCTTAAACGAATCATTTGCCGATTTCTTTGGGGCCATGATTGATCGCAATGACTGGCAATTGGGAGAAGACATCATTCCCAATACCAACATTTTCCCTACCGGCTTCCTCCGCGACATGGCCAACCCCAATAACGGCTGGCCAGCTGGAAGCAATCCATTGAGCAGCAATGGTTATCAACCGGCTCATATGAACAACCTTTTCACTGGATCTCAGGACAATGGAGGCGTTCACATCAACAGCGGGATCGTCAATAAGGCAGCCCATCTGTTTGCCCAAAGTGTTGGGAGGGAAAAAGCTGAAGCAGTCTATTACCGGGCCTTGAGCGTGTATCTGACGCGTTCTTCACAATTCATTGATGCACGGATTGCTGTCATTCAATCGGCTGATGATTTGTATGGTCAAAACAGCACTGAATCCCAGGCAGCAGCCAGTGCTTTTGCACAGGTCGGCATTGCCGGAGGAACTGGCACCAATGTCGATCCAACCTTACCAACCAATAATGGTCAGGAATTCATCCTTAGCACTGATGTCAATGTCTTTGATCCCAATACCCTTTATGTTTCCACCACCACTGGCATGAATTTTCAGCCAGTCAGTCAGGTGACGCCAATTTCTAAGACCAGTATCACGGATGATGGTACCACGGCCTTTTTTGTGGCAAACAACAATGAAGTAACAGCCATTGCCACTGACTTTAATAACCCTCAGACAGTAACCGTCACCAGTGATGGTATCTGGCGGAATGTGGCCATTTCAAAAGACGGGAGCAAGTTTGCAGCTGTAACCACCAGCCAGGACACATCTATCTACGTCTATGATTACAACAGTCAGCAATGGGCACGTTTTGTGCTGTTCAATCCCACGACAGCGAATGGGGGTGGCAATACTGGCGGAGTGCTTTTTGCCGATGCAATTGAATGGGATTACACGGGAGAATACTTACTCTATGACGCAAATAACCGCATTCCGAATAGTGCCGGCGGTGATCCGATTGAATATTGGGATGTCGGTCTGCTCAAGGTGTGGAACAATGCACAAAATACATTCGGAGACGGAAGCATTTCCAAGGTATTCACCAATCTACCCGCAGGCGTGAGCATCGGCAATGCCGTTTTTTCCAAAAACTCTCCCAATATCATCGCCTTTGATCTGGTTGACGCCAACAGCAACGAAGCTTTCTTGTATGCCGCCAACATTGAGACCGGAGACATTGGAGTGGTATTGCAGAATGACATCCTGAGTTATCCATCCTACTCCAATGACGATGGATTTCTGTTGTTGAATACAGAGGATTTCTTTGGCAATGAAAGGGTATCCATCATTCAGTTGGCCGCCGATAAGATCAATGCGGCTTCCGGGGCTTCAGCCTCAGACCTGATTCCAGACGCACGCTGGGGTGTCTGGTATGCCGATGGCAATCGTCCCCTGAGCAATGAAGCATTGGCAAGTAATACGCTTTCTCTGAAAGCCATGCCGAATCCCTTCAACGAGCAGCTCCGGATTTCCTTTTCGGTAGAAAAAGCGTCTTCTGTATCGATTGAAGTCCGAAATCTCTTGGGGCAAAAAGTCTGGGCACGTCAGCAGGCGCAGGCAATCGGGGTGCAGGAAATGAACTTACCTCTTAGCCATTTGCCTGCCGGACAATACTGGGTGCGGGTACTGGCCGAAGGCCAAAGCAGTACACTGTCGGTTGTCAAACGATAAAAAGATCATCGTCCAGCAGACCGGTCAGGTTTTGAAAATCTGACCGGTCTGGGATGATGTGTTCTTAGGGAAGGATCTCATCCAACACCGCATCTATAATCTCCTCACGTCCGCTGGCTGTTGAAGCATTATTGGTCAGCAGGATCACGCTCAAATCTTTTTCCGGGAAATAAAGCGCGACTGACAGGAAGCCATCTACTGAACCGGTGTGTCCAATGGCTGGTTCACCTTTGGGTGCAAAGTATTCGACTCCGTATCCGTTCTTGATTTGTTGCAAATCCTCCCACACCCAATCTTCTGGCAGATCGAACCAATCAAACATGCGGGCCTCACTTTCTCCACTCAGCAATTGGCCTTCTCCCAAAGCCTGGAGAAAAATGAACAAATCATATGCATTGATCGCAAGACCGCCATCGCCAGTACCCAGCTCATCCTGATAGAGGAATTGAGATTCTGCATGGGAACCGCTGCCATAAATGTCAGCATAACCTTTGGCGATCCCTTTTGGCAAACGACTGTCTCCGGTTCCGTAATACCCACTTTCCAGATTCAATGGATCGAAAATATACTGCTGGTATAAATCTGCCATTGCCTTTCCGGTCGCTTTTTCCGCGATCATGGCCAGGAGGAGGAAATTGGTATTGGAATAATAGTAGGTCTCGCCCACTGCATTGGTGGCTGGTTTGCCGTAGGTATAAGCAAGAATGTCTTCCTGCGCAAAACCATTGTCCTCACGGTTAAAGCGATCCAGTTCAAAATTGATGGTATAATAATCTGGTATGCCGCTGGTGTGCGCCAGAAGATGGGTAATCTTGCAGCCCTCTACATTGGTGAGTTTGTCACTCACTTCCTGATCCAGGTAATTGGCAATGGGATCATCTACAGACAGCATTCCATCTTCCATCAACCGAA
>JBCBZF010000555.1:0-4889 GCA_039815525.1 Bacteroidota bacterium
AATTATATACACTATAAATATAATCCAACAGATAAATATTACGAATAAATTACATATCTGGCGACTGGGAATTTATTCGCCAAACAGACACCGGACCATTGTTTTCTACAACTATGAGCCGTTTTTGGCCAGATTTTGTGGTCGTCAGTTGCATATCTCTCACATCACCCGATAGGTACAATCCACTTTCCAATGGTGCAGAAACCTCCCAGTTACCCTGGCCATCACCCAATAGAAGCAAACCGACCCCTGCGTCGTGCCGCCCACTCTCAGCCCGCATTCCGTGGTCATTGCCAGCAATGATCATGTCCAAATGTCCATCCTGATTGACATCGAGGCTTTGTACACTGCGTACTGGTGATCTTTGGGCGGCCATTGGCAGCGCACGGAGCTGAAAGCGCCCATCTCCAAGGTTCTCAGCGTAACAACTGTTAAAATTTGTGGCAGTCCATTTAGTCGCTTTCGCTAACTCTTCTGGTCCGAATACCTGCGCAATGCTGGCATTGGCATAACTTTCATAACGCACAAACTTGCGCTTCAAATGTGGCAATTGTTTGATCAATTCATCTCGGGTAGCAACTGGAACTTCTTTTCCCTGAAGAAAATGGGTCAAAACAGGGTCAATCGAACCATTGTTGTCAAAATCAGCCGCATATACAGCAGCTGGTCTGGCCTCACTGGCCTGTACCTGATCATTGAGACCACGGTTACCAAGTACCAGATCCTGATCGCCATCTCCATCGAAGTCTGCTGCATAGACCGTATGCCACCAGCCTTTTATGCCTTCCAATCCATGTTGGGTTTTCGGCTGTAATGTTCCCCCGACCACATCAAATATCTGAACTGCCTCCCATTCTCCTACCACGACCAGTTCAAGTTCTTTGTCCTGGTCCACATTGATCCATTCAACATCACGGACCAGTCCAACGCGAACATTTTGGCCTCCAAGCGATACTTCTTTGAATCGCCCGCCGTCGTTTTGTAGCAAGGCCGATCCTTCGGGCAGGGGATACTTTCCGGGTAATGCATCTCCACCTATAAACAGGTCCTGATCACCATCTCCATCATAATCATGAGCAGCTACGCAACTGCCGTTGAAATGTAATTGAGGCAAAGCATCAGCCTGCAGACGAAAATTTCCTTTTCCATCGTTGAGGAAAAGCTGGTCTTGATAGTTGGCAGAACCAGCGTCAAACGCATAGCCTCCATGAACGCAGTATAAATCCTGATCGCCGTCGCCATCCGCGTCAAAGAAGACAGCATCAGTTTGCTCTTCGGTTTGGGCACCCAGCGTTCGATTCCTAAAGCTTCCATTGTCTTGTTGCAGAAACAGTCGTCCACTCTGACCGCTTCCACCACCAACAAAAAAGTCTTCCAATCCATTACCATCCACATCCGCGCTTGCCAGACAGGGTCCCATCCGGGACAACATCCTTGGTAGCAACAGCTCCCGTTTGAAATCGATAAACGCATCTTCAGTATGAACAAAGCTTGCATTGCGCTTGGGGAGGGGCCGAAAGATTGGTTCCTGTACAGGTGCGGGACGCTGATCAGCGTCTGGGGCATAGGTCACTTTGAGAATCTGATCTACCGCTGGTGCAACAATGCGCTGCCGTTTCTGATCAGGCCAGATGATGTCAACTGATTCGACAGCCGTAGCGGCTCCCAGGCCGAAATGAAGGATGGGTTCTACACTGGATTGGAAACCACGTACCGGAACCAATTCCTGATACAGTTTTTCTTTTCCTTGATTGACAAATACTTTGGTGCCAATACGCTGCGTCCCGCTTAGCTCGACCCGCAGATAATGCCCTTGCCCGAGCTGACGACTTTGGTTTTCGAGCAGACTACAATTCTCTTTAAGATGACTGATCACGATGTCGAGGTCGCCATCACCATCTAAATCGCCATAGGCTGCCCCATTGGAGTAATGTGCGTTCCGAAGGCCCCAATCTGAACTTACATTGGCAAAAGAGGCGTTTCCCTGGTTACGGAAGAAATAGTCAGGTCGCCGGATGGTCGGCATCTGTTTGGAAATTTTCCCATTGTCAATCTTTCCACCACTCTTTTGAATCTGCTGAACCATGGCCGGATAGTCATAGGAGATAAAGTCCAGATGGGTCGAAGCCCTGACATATCCATTGGTGATAAACATGTCTTTCAGACCATCGTTGTCATAATCGGCCAGCAGTGGCGACCAGCTCCAGTCAGTGTTGGACACCCCGGCAACCTGACCAATTTCAGCAAAACGGCCGTTGCCGAGATTGAGTTGCAGGCTGTTGCGCATGTATTGGTGGAAAAAACCATTTTCCACCTTCTTTTGATGTAGGTCATAATTGTCGGCTCCCTTGAGGATTTTTTGCCCGACATTGTCTTCCGGTAACATATCCAGGACCATCAGATCAGGCAAACCATCATTGTTGATATCAGCCAGATCTGAACCCATGGAAAAATGGCTGGTATGTTGAAAACGGTCTTGCAACTGATCTTCAAAGCGGCCATTTTTCTGATTGATGTAGAGATAATCCTGTTCCAGAAAGTCATTTCCAACAAAAATATCCGGCCAGCCATCTTCATTCACATCTCCAACGGTTACGCTTAGCCCAAATCCCAAAGGATTGCCTACAATGCCAGCCTGTGCAGATACATCTGTAAACCTACCATTGTCATTGCGGTAAAGCTTATCACCAAAGTATGGATGTCTTTCACTTTTGAGACTGGCGAGGGAGACCTTACTGTCCAGTTCATCCAGGGCATGGTTGAGTAGGTACATATCAAGATCGCCATCCCGGTCATAGTCAAAAAAGGAAGCCTGGGTCGAATAACCCGGATCATTGAGCCCGTAGGCAGCAGCTTGCTCCTCGAAGCGTCCATCTCCCTGATTGATGAAAAGTTCATTCTCACGTTCAGCATTCCCCAGATTTCCAGAACGGCAAACGTATATATCCAACCATCCATCTCCATTAACGTCCGCCATGGCTACTCCGGTCTTCCAGCCGGGCGTACGATTGACCACACCAGCTGCCTGGGTAACCTCCTGAAATTGCATATTGCCACGATTAAGAAAGAGACGGCTGGCCACCAGATTGCCCGTCATATAGATATCCGGCCGACCGTCATTGTTGACATCGCCGATACCCACACCACCTCCATTGTAATAGTAGGCATATTCCAAAACATTGAGTTGTGCATTTTCCGGAAGTGCATTGACAAACTTCAGACCTGTCTGAGCAGGATCCAATCTTTTGAACAAGGGAGGGGAAGTTGTCTGATTCTGAGCAACTTTTGGTGTATTTGCCTGATCCGGAGCATTTTCAGATTGGCAAGCCAGGCTACCGATAGCAATCAGTAGGATGCATAATATGTTGGCAATTCTCGTGTGTATTCCTTTCATGAACCCGATTCGATCTGCTTCAAATTAGAGAATTCATATCCTTTGATCCAAACCTTTCAATCTTTCGGAGGTTTGCATGGCATGTTAAAGCGAGAAAGTACAGAGGCCTGGAGAGATTCCCGGACGCAAATGGCGGGTAAAACCGGACTGTGGATTCTGATGCTGACCATCATTATTCTGTTTGGGACCCTCACTTTGGCTTTCCTGGTGAGTGCCCGAAAAGGTGTTGAACTGGATTTGCCCTGGATCTTTTATGGCAACACCATATTCCTGCTCATCAGCAGTCTGATGATTCACCGGAGTATGCAAAGTGAAGGGGAAATACGCCGGCGCCAGATGATGATCAGTCTGGGAATGGGTTTGTTGTTTTTGATTGGACAAGCTTTTGCATGGTTCCTCCTTATCCAAAGCGGCATGTATTTTACCGGAAGTGGACGAGAAGCATCTTATGTGTACCTCCTAAGTGGTTTGCATGGTCTTCATATTCTCGCCGGGCTGGCGTTCATGTTGTACGTCTATCAAAAAAGAGCCTTTGGTCATCGGTTAGAAATGGCCGTTTTCTTTTGGCATTTCCTGGGAATTCTCTGGTTGTTCCTCCTCATGATTCTCAGTATGCCATAAAAAAACCGACTTCTGCGATCAGAAGTCGGTCTGCGACACAAATATGATGTCGATCATTTTTTCTTGAACTTAATCTGGTTTCCCACTTCAGCCTCTCCTTCCAGGATATCAACCAGCCCAACTTCGAGGGTAACCGTTTTCTTATCCAAAGAAAGTTCAGCCTCATCATTGGTCATTTTCTTTACTTTTCCGGGGAAATGGTAAATGGTGGTATACTTGGCGTCTGCCATCATCATTTTTGCCATTTGCATCACGCCCTGGGTTTCTTCATCATCTTCTGACAACAAATCAGACAGATCAGGATTGCTTTTGGCGAAAGACTTTGGGGTCCATTTAAAAGAGGAAGCACCACCACCGGTCAAGCTGCCAGTCATGGGATCATCGCCACCAAAAGAAGCCTGGCTACTGGATTCGTTGAGCGTTTCCACGTCGTCGAAATTATAGGAGATGGTGAAGCGGTAATTCTCAGAGCTATGTTTTACATTGGAGACACCGTCGATTTCCCGCAGTTTGGCGGCAGCTTCCTGCATACTGGAATCCATTTTACCAAATGCATCCGGTGTATCACCGTCTTCTCCCTGGCCAAAACCCTTCATCATTTCCATCATCTTATTCATATCCATGGTCATGGCGTATGTACCTGAGCCATCAGTATTCAGAGAGATTTCTTCTTCAATTTCCAGACAAGAGGGGGCCACCGCAACCGCGAGGATGACCAAAATTCGAAGCAATGTTTTCATTTCTTAGGTTCAAAAGGTGAATTAAAGTGCAAAGATACAGATAATCAGGAGAATGTATCAGTCTGTCTACGCCATATCCTGTTTGGAAGTTTTGGGATGATGGAGATCCTAGTCGATCGTTTTGAGCATGATGA
>JBCBZF010000807.1:0-3449 GCA_039815525.1 Bacteroidota bacterium
ATTTTCAGAGACGCTACATTCGCTCTCTCGATACTCTCTACTTCAATGTAGCAATCGAAACGCCCACTCAACCAGGTGTATATGAACATGTGCCTGGTTATGCAACCATCAAAAGTTCTGGTATTGTCAATAATTCCCAGGGCTGGCTGGAGCTAAAAACGGTTGGAATCAGAGACAATGACAGTGGAGAACGAATCAATCCCGTGGCAAAAGCGGCATTTAACTTTAGCCGTATCCATTTATCAGACCAGATTTATCCCGCCCAAAACCTTGCTGCCAATGGCACACCTCTGAGTATCATCAAAGGTCTGGCAGGTTTTGCAATGGATATAAAAACCACCCTGAAAGGTTTCAACAAAACCTTACGGTCGCAAGGCTGGGGGACACGGACTTTACCTGCTCAGTCGTGGATTCGTCTGCACAATCCTACCAAAATGAAAACTGGAGGCGGCTGTCGGGTCCAATCGATTGTGTATTCCGATAACTGGAATCAGATGGTGGGGGGGAATGCCAATACTGAATCTTTCGGGCAATTTTATGATTATACCAAAGAAGATCCTTTGCTGGGGACCATCAGCACCGGGGTGGCTTCCTGGGAACCGCTTTTGGGTGGAGACGAAAATCCGTTTCGTTTGCCCAGAACCCAACAAAAACGAAACCTCCTGGCACCAGATGAAAAATATGTGCTGGAGGAGCCCTTTGGAGAATTTGCATATCCTTCTCCTTCAGTGGTCTATGAGAAAGTGCAGGTACGGGACTTGAAAGAGACCAGCGTCAAGCGAAATGACACCGGCTATACTGAATATGGGTTTTATACCGCTAAAGATTTTCCGACCAGTTCATACGAAACCCCTATCAAAGTAAAATCACCACATGTCGCTCCGGTTCTGAAATTTTTGAAAATCAATCTAATCGATTATACCACTGCTAGTCAGGGATATGCAGTGGTTCTCAATGACATGCACGGTAAGCCTCGCTACACCTATGTCTATGCTGCAGATAAAACCGAACCGATCTCCGGAACGGAATATCACTACCGCATCAATGGTGGACAATTTCGGGAAGGCCAATTCAATGTGCTCAACAATAAAGACGTTCGGGTAATCAAATCAGATGGGTCTGAAGTACAGGCGCAAATTGGGGTTGAGGTGGAACTAGCACTCGACACCCGACAATCCGGCACCAATACTTTGGGTATAAAAAATCGCGCCAACATTGATGCCTTTCTGGCACTTTTCCTACCCGTCCCGGTGATCAGTTTTATCCCCAAACCGGTGGTTAGCCGGTCCCGGTTTCGATCTATTGTGTCTACCAAAATCATTCGAAAATATGGCTTGTTGGATAAGGTAGTCGCTTTTGATCGTGATGGAGGGGCAAAAATCACGACTGAGAACCTGGCTTGGGATGGCGAAACCGGAGAGGTGCTACTGACCAGAACCACCAATGAGTTTCTGGATCCGGTTTATAATTTCTCTTATCCAGCACATTGGGCCTATGATCGAATGGGGCCAGCCTATAAAAATATTCGGACAACGATTGGCTTTTTGGACCCAAATAATGCCTCAGACCTTGCGCTGAATACGCTGGTAAAAGGAGATGAGTTAATGATTGATGATGGATCGACGATGAAGAAAGGCTGGGTCTATGCCGTAGATGTGCCAAATAAAGATATCCATATCATCAACCAGAGCGGTCAAACGCTGGCACCATCATCTGCTACCTTCCAATCAGTAACTGTAATCCGCTCCGGCCGTCGCAATTTACAGGCTGCTTCGGTTGGTAGCATTGTCTCGAAAGCAGATCCGATGGATGGTACCGGCCTTGTCGATGCCAGTAAAGACATTCTCTCTGCTGGGGCAGTTGAGTATTCTGATCAGCGCAATACCTTTTGTGGTGATCCATACCTGGCGTGCCCACCAGGTATTGGCAACAGTAGCCAAACCAATATCTCCTGGAACTATGAACCCGATGATGAGGTCAATCCCTTTCGCCTGGGACTATCCGGTTTCTGGTATCCGAAAAAATCATACGCATTTTTGACCGATCGCACGCCTGCAGCCCAAACGCCGGGTGGTCAACCGGACATTCGCTATGATGGGAAATACACTGGCTTCAATGCTTTTTGGCAGCCGCCGGGGTCTGGAGAGTTTTGGACACCTCAAAGCACTGGATGGACCTGGACGGAAGAGGAAAGTAAATTTTCACCGCATGGCTACGCAGTAGAAAGCAAAAATGCGATCGACGTCTACAGTTCCGCTCAGTACGGATACAATTATGAATTGCCTGTGGCCATGGCTGGCAATGCCAGATACAGCGACTTTGCCGCAGAAAATTTTGAAGCCTTTTCTGCTAGTCCTTCCCAGGGACAACCGCGTCACATCGTCTTTAAACGGAAGGATGATCTGACCCTGGAATTGGAAAGCGACCATGTGCATTCCGGGAAGCAATCCGTCATGGTTAGGGCCCAGGAATTTGCTTATGCCGCTCATCCTATTCAATACCAGGCCGCTACGGCTGTTGGGGGTGGCGCAACGACTTATGTTCTCAAGGATCTGGATTGTCTTGGCATATTTGCACCAGAAATCCTGAACCCGGTCCGATATGTCGTTTCGGTTTGGGTGAAGGGAGAAGAATACGAGGAAGGACAAGTTGTCCTCGACTATCCTGATCGGGAGATTGAAGTTCTACAGGCTTGCTCGATTATTCCCCTCGAAAAAACACGACGTTCAGTGCTGATAGATGGCTGGCAGCGCCTGGAAGCGGAGTTTTACCTGAATCCAAATAGCAATCCCGATGTCGCAGGAATTGAAGTCCGGCTGAAAAATGGGAGTTCTGGGAAAAAAGCCTGGTTCGACGATTTTCGGATTCATCCTTTTGAGTCCCAGATGACAACCTATGCCTATGATCCAATCACGCGTAGGCTGCTGGCCACGGGAGATGAAAACAACTTCATGACCTTTTATCAATACGATCAGAAAGGACAGCTCATCAGTGTAAAAGTCGAAACCGAAGATGGCATTCGCAGTATCCAGGAAGGCCGCTATAACACCACCAGCATCAACAACTAAACATGAAACGCATCCTATTCATTCCGCTTTTCTGCTGGACCCTACTTTCGTTTGGACAAACGGTCAAAAGCGAACTGGCAGCGATCAACCGAGCATATGAAGCTATGCAAAGCTTCTCCGCTGCGGTGCACTACGATTGGTATGCCAATTATTCTGCGACGCAAACCACCGAAAAGGTGTTGGGAGAAGTGCGACGCGAGGGACAACAGCTTTACCAAAAGTTTCCGGACAATGAGGTGCTGATCACCCGTGATTTTTCCCTCATGATCAACCATGAGCAGAAGCTGATGCTCCTCCAGCCCGCCCAGGGGGAGGTGTTTTCACCTACGCTCAATGTCAATCTGGACAGTTTGATGCAGCTCTGTGATGCAGTTGACTATG
>JBCBZF010000752.1:0-3715 GCA_039815525.1 Bacteroidota bacterium
AGCAGGTGCAAAACAGCAGTTTGCGGATGCTTAACAAAACCTGAACGTCGACAGAGCAGTAGCAGCAGCTTGCACACACACCTTGAGATAAAGGAGGGTGTTGGCGAGGTTCGTGCGGAGAATCTCCGATCAATACCCCAATCGTCAGCACCGATGTGATGTTGCACATGAAGGACCTCACCAAGATTTATCCTACGCCGAAGGGTGAATATGTGGTCCTGGAAAATCTCCAGCTGAAAATCATGGCGGAAGAGTTTGTCTCTATCATCGGGCATTCCGGATGTGGGAAGACCACACTTCTGACCATGATAGCCGGATTGAATGATATTTCCGGTGGGCAAATTCTGTTGAAAGATGCCCCAATTCATGGTCCGGGTCCGGACCGGGCGGTGATTTTTCAGGCACCGAGTCTGCTGCCCTGGATGACTGCCCTGGAAAATGTTTTGCTGGGTGTACAGCAGGTTTTTCCGCATGCCACTTCGAAGCAGCGTGAAGACATCTGTAAATATTATCTGAGCAAAGTCGGACTGGAAGATGCCTTTCATAAAAAAGCGACTGAGCTTTCACAGGGTATGCAGCAGCGGGTTGGAATTGCCCGGGCTTTTGCTTTAAAGCCTAAAATCCTTTTGCTGGATGAGCCATTCGGTATGCTGGATTCTCTCACCAGGGCAGAATTACAGGATGTGCTGTTGGAAATTTGGGACAAAGAGAAAATCACGGCCATCCAGATTACCCATGATGTCGATGAAGCGATTTTTCTGGCTGACCGGGTCATCATGATGACTTCAGGACCGAGGGCGCAAATCGGGGATATCCTGGAGATTGAATTTGAACGGCCAAGGGAAAGAAAAGAAATCCTCAATCATGCTGATTATTACCATTATCGTAAGCATTTGATTGATTTTTTAGAACATTGATAAAAATTGATGTTATTTTTGGAGAGGTTGTCCTGTCTCTCTGCCCCATCCAAGTGACAAAGGCCGCTTAACATGAGACATGAAATTTTTCGCTCGACCTGTTCCTATTGTGGAGTAGGTTGTGGCATGTTGGTCAAAAAAGACAGTCGGGGCCAGATCACAGTGGAAGGCGATCCAGAACACCCGGTCAATCGTGGGATGCTGTGCTCAAAAGGAATGAATCTCCATTATGTGGCCCAGGACCAAAGTGACCGTTTGCGCTATCCACAGATGCGCTGGAGCAAAGGCCATCCGCTGGAGCGGACCAGCTGGGATAAAGCAATGAAGCGGGCAGCAGCCGTATTCCGCTCCATCATTCAGCGCCATGGACCGGATTCGGTCGGCTTTTATGTTTCCGGCCAATGCCTGACTGAAGAATACTATCTGGTCAATAAATTGGTCAAAGGCTTTCTGGGCACCAACAACATCGACACCAATTCCCGGCTCTGCATGAGTTCAGCCGTGGCCGGATACACCAAAGTCTTCGGTGAAGACGCGGTTCCCATCAGTTACGACGACATTGAACTGGCCGATTGCTTCATGATCGTCGGGGCAAACCCCGCCTGGTGTCATCCTATTCTCTTCCGCCGTCTGGAAGCGCATAAAGCTGCCAATCCCGATGTCAAAATCATCGTGGTTGACCCACGGAAAACGGCCACTGCCGAAATGGCGGATCTTCATCTGCAGATTATACCAGGAACAGATGTGGTGCTGTATCAGGCCATTGCCCGTCGGTTGCTGGAAACCCGTCTGGTGGATGAACGCTTTATCATTGAGCATACTGAAGGCGTCAAAGCCTTGCGTCAGCAAGTAATGAAGCTGTCCATCAAAAAAGCAGCGGAAATTTGTGGCATTGAAGCAGAACAAATTCGGATGGCTGCCCATTACATCGGGCATGCAAACGGCTACATCCCGATGTGGGCAATGGGCCTGAATCAAAGTGTGATCGGCGTCGATAAGAACCTTGCGCTGCTCAATCTGTCCCTGCTGACAGGACAAGTGGGGAAACCTGGTTCTGGTCCATTTTCCCTTACCGGACAACCCAATGCGATGGGGGGGCGAGAAGTAGGCGGGATGTCAAGTCTGCTGGCGGCTCATCGGGTGCAGAACAATCCTGTTCATCGGGCAGAAGTGGCCCGTTTCTGGCGGGTTGATGATCTCCCGGACAAACCGGGTCTGACCGCTACGCAAATGTTTGATGCGCTGGCCGATGGCCGGATGAAGGCAATCTGGATCATCTGTACCAATCCGATGGTCAGTTTGCCAGATGCCCGTAAGATGGAAAAAGCCTTGGGTGCTGCGCCTTTTGTCGTGGTACAGGATATGTCCAATCGGTCAGATACGCTGGACTTTGCCGATATGGTGTTGCCTGCCGCAGGCTGGCTGGAAAAAGAAGGGACCATGACCAATTCAGACCGACGGATCAGCTTTTTACCAAAAGTTCTCCATGCGCCGGGAGAAGCATTACCGGACGCTGAAATCCTGTGGCGTTTCGCAAGGGAAATGGGCTTTCATGGTTTTGACTACAACAACGTATCTGAAGTCTATGACGAACACTGCCAACTGACCAAAGGCACCAATATTGACATCTCTGGTCTGAGTCATAGTCGTTTGAAGCAGGAAGGGACATTTCAATGGCCAGTGCCGTATCAGGATCATCCCGGTACCGCGCGTTTGTTCACGGATCATCAGTTTTATACCTCCAATCAGCGGGCGGTTTTTCACACCCCTACCCATCTAACCAATCAATCAGAAGCACTGAGTCCAGACTTTCCTTTGATCCTGACCACCGGTCGTATCCGGGATCAGTGGCATACCATGACCAAAACGGGGAAGGTCAACAAACTTAAGGTCCACATTCCTCAGCCATTTCTGGAGATTCATCCCATGGATGCCCGTATTCGCTCACTTAAAGATGGCGACATTGCCGAAGTACGGAATGCGAGAGGAGAAGTGAGGGTGAAAGTTAACATCACCAAGACAATCCGCCGTGGCGTCGTCTTTCTTCCCATGCACTGGGGTAAAATGATGCAACAGGATTTTGGCCGCGCCAATAATCTGACCAATAACCTCATTGACCCGGTTTCCAAAGAACCAGATTTTAAATATGCTGCGGTAGAGGTAGAAAAATATGAAAAACCAGGTCAAACCATTTGCGTGATTGGGGCAGGCGCCGCAACCTATCGTTTTGTCCAGACCTATCGGGAAAAAAATCAGCGGGATGTCATTCATGTCTTTTCGCGTGAAGCTGATCCCTTCTACAATCGCGTACTCTTGCCTGAGTATGTCAGTGAACATTTGTCCTGGGAAGACCTGGAAAAGCTCAAAAAAGGAGAATTACGTCGGCTGGGGATCCATCTACATACCAGTACCAGTGTGGAAAAAATTGATCGGGCAGGGAAAAACATTACGGATAGTGCTGGAAGACGCCATTCCTATGATATTCTGGTCGCGGCAACCGGCAGTCGCCCGTTCGTCCCGCGCGATGTGCCCATGCACATGGACGGGGTATTCACCATGCGAAACCGGACCGATGCAGATGGTCTGAAAACCTACCTGAAAAACAGTGGTTTGCCGACGAATCGTCAGCATGTGCTGATCGTGGGTGGAGGATTATTGGGCCTTGAATTGGCGGCTGCTTTGCGACAGGTGGACATTTCCACCACCATCGTACAGCGCGCCTCTCGCCTGATGGAGCGCCAACTGGACTCAGTGGCGAGTAAACTGTTGGCAGAGGAAGTGATTGAGCGTGGCATTCC
>JBCBZF010000478.1:0-5381 GCA_039815525.1 Bacteroidota bacterium
CGCGACTTGTCAGGGAGATCAAATCGTATTCACCGGTATGCCCTTTATGCTGAGCCCGGAAGCAATTGGGGAGATTACCCATCTGCTCTCAGCCAAAACCAAAGGTGAAATTGACCGCTTTGTCTCTGACTTCCTTGGGGTGCCACCCGCCCTACGTAAGCAATTGGATTCGGAGGAAATTCTAATCTTTTAACGATTTCCTAAAACCAGCCGCCCTGGTACTTTTCCATGAATGGCCAGGGGATACGTGCCAGAATGATTAGCAGACCAATGAGAAAGAAGACGAAAGTGGTACGGAATTTTTGACCTGCCTCCACCGCTCGTTTGGCCCGGCTATATCCAATGGAAATCACCGCCACCCCGATGAGCATCGTCAGAAAGTGCTCTACGGTGTAAAAGCGCAAGAGTGCGTCTTTCATTGCTTCACCTGAGAAGACCACCCAAGGGCTGATGAAATATAAAATCAGACCAAAGACGAATTGAATATGGACTGCACTCAGGGTAAAAATATTCAGTTTACGATCGCTTTCTTGGAATTCTGCACCACTTCGCCACTTACGGAAGGCATTGAAAATGGCGAATACCAGGAGCGCAAGGACAATCCAGCGCCAGCCTGAGTGTGCGTGTTTGAGTATATTATGTAGCATAGGTCTGATTCTTTGACCGGAAAATTACACTTTTCCCCAGCATATTCAACCCATGATCAGTCCAAGTGTTTTTTCACAATGCGTTGCGTGACCTGAATCACCAATTGGTATCATTCTTTTGTTTTATCTTTGTTCTTGCCTAAACAACAATCCTTGTCCATGTATATAGAACAGATTTATACCGGTTGCCTCGCCCAGGGTGCCTATTATATCGAGAGTGAGGGTGAAGTGGCCATTATCGATCCACTTCGCGAAGTACAGCCATATATTGAGCGTACTACCAGAGAAGGGGCAACGATCAAATACATTTTTGAAACCCATTTCCATGCAGATTTTGTGAGCGGACATGTTACGCTTTCTGAGAAAACATCTGCGCCAATCATTTATGGTCCTCAGGCCAATCCTGCTTTTGAAGCAATTATTGCGGAAGATGGACAGATTTTCCCGTTGGGGAAGGTGCGCATCAAAGTCCTCCACACCCCTGGACATACCATGGAAAGTACGACCTATCTCCTGATTGATGAGAACGGAAGAGACCATGCAATTTTTTCCGGAGATACGCTTTTCCTCGGGGATGTTGGCCGACCAGACCTCGCCCAGAAAGCTGCAGATCTGACGCAGGAACAATTGGCAGAAACACTATTTGATAGCCTACGCAATAAAATCATGCCGCTGGCGGATGATGTCATTGTATATCCCGCTCATGGCGCTGGTTCAGCCTGCGGAAAAAATATGATGAAGGAGACTGTCGACACCCTTGGCAATCAAAAGCGGATGAATTATGCGCTTCGTGCCGATATGACCAAAGCGGAATTTGTTCGTGAAGTAACCGATGGCTTAGCCCCACCACCCGCCTATTTTCCACTCAATGTCAAGCTCAATAAAGAAGGTTATGAGAGCATCGATCAGGTTTTGGCCAAAGGGACCCGCGCTTTGAGTCCGCGTGCATTTGAAGCTGCAGCCAATGAAACCGGCGCTTTGGTCCTGGACGTTCGTCATCAGGATGATTTCTCGGCTGGTCATGTGCCACGTTCTATTTTCATTGGGTTAAATGGCAGCTTTGCGCCCTGGGTAGGTGCACTGGTGCAGGATGTACAACAACCGATTTTATTGGTTGTGGATGAAGGGAAGGAAGAAGAAGCGGTAACCCGCCTGTCGAGAGTTGGCTTTGACAACACCATCGGCTATCTGGAAGGCGGCTTTGGTGCCTGGAAAGCCGCTGGCCTGGACTTTGACCATTTGCAGGGCATTTCTGCCGAAGCATTGGCGGAAGAGACGACTGCCATTATTGTGGATGTTCGTAAATGTTCTGAGTATAAAACTGCTCACATCAGTGGTGCTCGCAATCATGATCTGGACAACCTCAATGAGCACCTCGCATCCTTGCCAAAAGAGGAGACATTTTATGTGCATTGCCTGAGTGGCTATCGGTCAGTGATAGCAGCCTCTATCCTCAAAGCACGCGGTTTTCACAACCTGGTAGATGTAAAAGGAGGGTTCAAAGCCATGCACGCAGCAGGTATGCCGCTCGCTCAGGAAAATGAATCAGTCAGCTAAGATGAAAAATAAATCAAGGCGATCTTTTCTCAAAAAAGGCCTGTTTGCCGCGACCGGGGTGTTGGCGGCAGAAGTAGTCTTTGCAAAATATCTGCCCCAGGGAATGGATCTACTGGGTTTAGCAGATCCGGCTGAAGGCATTCCCGGCAAGCATCCGGAGTTGATCATTCTCAATGACCGTCCGGTCAATGCGGAGACACCGCCCCACCTGCTTGATGACATGATCACACCAGCCGATCGACTCTTTGTGCGCAACAACGGCATTCCTCCCCAGGAAGTTGAGCTGGAACAATGGACACTGACCATTGAAGGAGAGTCTGCCGTACAGTCCAAAACCTATTCACTGGCCGAACTTAAACGTCGTTTCCCACAGCAAAATCTTCAATTGACCCTGGAATGTGGTGGCAATGGTCGGGCGGAATTTAATCCCCCCGCTAAAGGCAATCAATGGTCTGTCGGTGCTGTGGGCTGTCCACGCTGGACTGGGGTGCGCC
The DNA here is from genome assembly GCA_039815525.1 of Bacteroidota bacterium. GTDB lineage: Bacteria > Bacteroidota > Bacteroidia > J057 > J057 > JBCAWW01. Next base: position 2,699 of record JBCBZF010000478.1, read on the forward strand.
TCAGAGATGTCCTCGAGGATGTTGGTGTCAAACCCGATGCCGTCTACATAGGCTATTATGGCAAGGATACACATCTCAGTGGCGATCCAAATAAACAGCCCATTTCAAGGGGCGTACCCATTGCCAAAGCCATGGAAGCAGAATCATTGATTGCCTGGGCCATCAATGGTCAGGACCTTCCCCTGATGAATGGTTACCCGCTTCGCCTGGTCTTTGGAGGTTGGCCAGCCTCTACTTCCGGTAAATGGCTGGAGAAAATCGTGGTGCGAAACCAGGTGCATGACGGCCCCAAAATGGGCGGCAGTTCGTATCGGGTACCCTGCAAGCCAGTCGCTCCAGGTGCAAAGGTGGAGTCGGAAGATATGTGTATCATCGAATCCATGCCGGTGAAGTCTCTGATCACCTATCCCAAGACTGGCGGCATTCTCAAATTAGATCAAGCACTCAATATCCGGGGAAAAGCCTGGGCAGGCGATTTGACGGTTAAAAAGATGGAAGTCTCCATTGACTTTGGGGCAAGCTGGCAGTCTGTAGATTTGCAGACGCCCGCCAACCGATTGGCCTGGCAGGGCTGGGCGACCCAAGTCCGCTTTCCCAAGAAAGGCTATTATGAAATATGGGCCAGGGCTACTGATGATGAAGGCCGCATGCAGCCAATGGTGCTACCGGGCTGGAATCCCAAAGGATACCTGAACAATGCCTGTCATCGCATTGCAATCAAAGTGGTATGAGTAAGGAAACAGAATCGGAAAAAGACTGGACAGGGAGCGACGGACGCTTGCTTCAACTGGCCAATATGGCCTTTTTTACCATTGTGGTATTGGTCATTCTAGGAGGCTTTCTGCTCTATGTCGTCGGTCATCCTGATCAGTTTGCAGCCAAAGCACCCGTCGAAGAACGCCAACTGGGCAGTACAGACGTCCAGATTGAAAATGGGATTGATGTGCTGAGTGGCTTTGTGGCAGAAGGAGACTACCAAATGGTCAAAACGACCTGCACAGGTTGTCACTCAGGGAAATTGGTTCTGCAAAATCGCGCCACACGCGATGGTTGGCAGGAAATGATCCATTGGATGCAGGAAAGTCAGGGCTTATGGGATCTGGGCGAAAATGAAGACCGGATTCTGGATTATCTCTCAACCTATTATGCGCCGGAAAAAAGTGGGCGCCGGAAGGCCCTTTCTGTCGAAGAATGGTATGAAATTCCCTAATGGTCTTTCACATGACAAACCTTTCAATACATTCAGAGTTTTATATATCAAATTTGAAGAACTGATCCATGAAGGAGTATTGGGATATTTTTGTCAATGGCTACAGTGGGTATGCCAATTACCTCTGGCAGGAAATCAGCTTTCAGATACGTCCCATTTGGCATAACTACTTCTGGATGCTTGTGATTGTCTCTGGCTTTTTCTTTGCCCTGGAGATCCTTCGTCCCTGGCGCAAAGATCAGCCCAGATTCCGCCGGGATTTCTGGCTGGATTTTTTCTATATGTTTTTCAATTTTTTCCTTTTCTCCCTCATCATTTATAATGCCTCCACTGATGTCATTGTCAACCTCCTCAACAATGGTATCAAAGCAATGGGAGGATTTGACTTACAAGCAGCTAATCCAATGCGTACCTGGCCATTGTGGAGCATCCTGCTCACTGGTTTTGTTGTACGTGATTTCATCCAATGGTGGATTCACCGCCTTTTACACCGCTCCCCTATTCTGTGGGAATTTCACAAGGTTCATCACAGCGTAGCAGAAATGGGCTTTGCCGCCCATCTGCGCTATCACTGGATGGAGAATGTGGTGTATCGCTCCATTGAATATATCCCTTTGGCACTATTGGGAATTGGACTGCATGATTTCTTCCTGATCCATATTTTCACCCTCGCCTGGGGGCATTACAATCATGCCAATCTTCGGGTGAACGGAAAAGTAACGGGTTCCATCGTAGGCAGCTTACTCACGCTTCTGATCGCTGGCACTGGCTTCGAGCTTTCGTGGGCGGTTCTATTGGGCTTGACCGCTTCAGGCGGTTTATTAGGTGCCTTTGCCCTGGGACCAGTGATGAAATATTTGTTCAACAGCCCCGAGATGCACATTTGGCACCACGCTTATGACTTGCCGAAAGAAAGACATACCGGGGTCAATTTTGGCCTGACCCTGGCCATCTGGGATTATATCTGGAAGACCAATTATATTCCACATGATGGCCGCGACATCAAACTGGGCTTTCCTGGGGTGGAAGAGTATCCAGATCAATTTTTATCCCAAAACATCCATGGCTTTGGGATACTGCCACACGAAAAAACAAGCCAGGAGGTCTGATGAGATCGCTGAAGATTTGACGCATCGCGTTTTCCTTTCGCTCTCCCCTTTTTTTCCTACATTCAGGCATGTTTCCCATTCGCGATTCGATCCCGACCCGACGGTTTCCCATTGTCAATGTCTGCCTGATAGTCCTCAATATACTGGCATTTCTGTGGCAGCTAAGTCTCAGTCCTGAAGAACTGAATGCCGTCTACTATACGCTCGGTGTGGTGCCAGGCAAGTATACAGGTGGCAATCCCCAAAGTCTGAGTACCCTCGCATTATATCTTCCATTTCTCACCAATATGTTCCTACACGGGGGCTGGTTGCATCTCATCGGCAACATTTGGACCCTTTACATTTTTGGAGACAATGTTGAAGA
>JBCBZF010000020.1:0-18453 GCA_039815525.1 Bacteroidota bacterium
AGCAGCGGCGCCGCCAGAACCTGCTGCCCGATGAGCAAATCAGGGTTTCGACCGCTGATCAGGCTAAGAAACAAAATACCGTCCGCAGTGGGAACGATCTGCTGCACACCACCTGGAAACAGGATAACCGGAATATCGGTATTGGCTTTCATCAGTGGCACCAGCTGCTGGATGAAATCATCTTTCAGTAAACTCCCACCAACCAAAAAGGCATCTACCCCATGTTGATTGGCCAGTTGGAGTAAATCCAACATACCATCCGGATGGGCTTTGTCCGGATCAATGAGAATGGCCAGTGATTTTTTGCCAGCGGCTTTTCTGGCGATGAGTTGTGGAAGAAAGTCGTGTGGCATAAAAGATGTTGCCTCTTTGAGACGAAAATAGAAAATTTCTGCGCAGTAGGAGGGAGAATCAGAAAATCACACCATTACTTTTGGGAGAAATCTTACATCCAATTTTCTTCTCCTTCAAACAGCAATCCGACCATCATCTTTCTCATATGGGCATTCATTCAGCAACAAAATATTGCGAAGCACAAAGTGATTCCATGTATATTGTTGTTCAACGACTATCTATGATGCAATACGATCTGACTGCATCCATCATCACTGGGATTGGCACCCTGCAAGGAGCCTTTCTTGCGATGAATCTGCCCTTTCTCCGCAAAGGATCACGGCCGGCCAATCTCATGTTGATGGGCTTATTGATTGTCTTTAGCCTGATCATTTTCCAGAACTTCATCGTCTTCAGCCGGATGCATGAAGAGATCCCCCATCTGATCATGCTCTTTTATCCGCTCAATGGCATCATTGGTCCCATGTTCTTTTTCTATGTGGCCCTGATGGTGAATGAAAAAAGAGCGTGGAAATGGCTGGATATCATTCATTTGCTGGGCCTTCTGGCGCTGGGCTTCCGCCATTGGGATTTCATTTGGATGACAGTGGATGCCAAGCTGGGGGCGGTTGATTATTTCTATTTCCAGCAAACCAATCTGGATTTGTCTGGACTTCTTTATTTCCTTGCCGTTAAGAGCTACACCCTTGCCTATGCGATTGGGGCGGTCGTGCTTCTACAACGCAAACAGGCGGAACTGAAGCAACTATCCTCTGACACCAGATTGCAATACATTGATCGTTTTCGGGTGGTGGCCATTCTCTTCCTGATTGTCATTGTGCTGTCTATGTTCATCGCCGTTTTTCATTACAGCTACCAAATTGTCATCAGGTACTTTGAGATTTATCTGCATGTCTTGCATTCGGTCTTCATGGTCATCATGGTTGCACTGACCATTCATCAGCCGGATCGTCTCTTTTTCAGTCTGCGGCCAAAGGAAATACAGGCTTCTTCCACAGCGGTTCAGAATCTCCAAAAGGAAGATATTCTGGCCTTCATGGAGCAGGAGAAACCCTTTCTGAATCCACAACTCCGACTCCATGACCTGGCCGCCCAACTGGACATCGCTCCGCATGTTTTGTCAGAGTGGTTGCAGCGGGAAATGAAACAGCCATTTTACGATTTCGTCAATCAATACCGGGTCGATGCTTTTGTAGAAAAAGCACTTGATCCAGCCAGTGCCAAACTCACCCTGCTTGCTATTGCCTTTGAAGTAGGCTTTAACAGCAAAACCTCTTTCAACCGCATCGTCAAAAAGCACAGCGGCCTCACCCCCCGACAATTAATTGTGCAGAAAAAGGTACCATCTTCCCAAAACGGTTCGACAAACGGCTGATTCCGGCTTTCATTTGGTTTTTCTCCAAGAACGAACGCAAACCAAATGACGAAAGCAAACCTCTCCCTCTGGCTGATTCTCACCGGGATAATCCTTGGCGCATGTCAACAGGAGCCCACACCACAACCGACAACTGAGCTACCGGACATTTCATTTTTCCGGGCTCTGGATCGGGGCAATGAAGGCAATGCAGCAGATGTACAGATCAGTTTTTCCATCGTGGGGATACTGGACAATGTAGATGAAATGCGCTTGTTGCTTTCGCGAACGGAAAGTCCTCTGGACCTTGCAGCAGTCACTGGCCTCAGTACAGATCGTAGCCAGAAGCTTGAACCAGGGCCTAAGGTAAGTCTCTTTCCGGACACTGGCTTTACCGATGCTGCAGGCAATGCAATTGAAGAAGAAAAAGCCTATCTCGTTTATGTATGGGTCAAAGCAAAGGAGGGTGAAAACGCATTGGTTGTATCTGCAGACACCATCACGCTTCGCAATGAGACGGTGGTTACGACACTGCAAACCTCTATCCCCATCAATGCCAGTGAGGACATTGCGCTGGACAATGCAGGAAATTTGTATGTCAATGGTGGGGATCGCAACAAAACCACTCTGTACAAAATTGCGCCTGATGGCAATGCCCAGGTTCTGAACAGCAGCATCGAATATGGAGTGGGTTGTTATGTCGGCAATGATGACAATGTATATGTCACCAATTTTGAAAGCACCAATATTCTGCGGATATCACCAGGCGGTGAAAGGAGTATCCTGGCGACGGACAGTCGCCTGGTCGGCGGGGGTGGCATCATCATGGACAATGATGGGCTCATCTACAATACGTTTTACGCGGTCAACAAAGTCTTCAAAATCGAATCCGGGCAGGTTACTGAGTTCACCCAAAGCAATCAATTCAGTGGTCCGGTGGGCATGGCGTATGACAAAGTGCGCGACCAGATCTATATCGCCAATTTTAATGATGGGCGGATTTTCCTGATGGGCAAGGACGGCACCATCACGGAAATCGCTGACGCACCGGGAATTGCAGGTCATCTTGCCTATGGCAAGGATCATTTTTATACCACTGGCGGTGGCAACAACAGAGTATATGAAACGGATATGGATGGAAACCTGACCAATACATTTGGGATTGGGAGTGCCGGAACTGAGGATGGCTCGCTTTCAGTGGCGCAATTTCAAACCCCCAATGGTGTGGAAGCTTCTCCCGACGGCAAGTTCGTCTATGTCAGCTCAGCAGAAGGCCCACTTAGAAAAATTATTCTGGAACGGAAATAAGACCAACTACTATTACTGTACGCTGACCCAGTCCAAATGCCCGCTCGATTGTGAGTGGGCTTTGGACGTTTGGGGAAAGTTTTCCCCCAACTTTTTCCATGAATAGATGTCCTTCATATACTCAACCGAAAGTGGTTTGGGAATTTCTCTTCTCCCTAAACCACTGACCTTGAGGGGATGCCGAAAAGGGAAATGCTTTTATTTTCCCGAAGCATTTCACGTTCGGTATAAAGACAGAGCCAGTCCTTTTTCTGATCTTGACATCTCTTTTCTGATGCATGAATTGTCAGATACTTTTCTAACAACCTATCAGCCTGCACCATGAAAAACCGGAATCCAAAGTCCAGCGTGCCCCTCGATCAGGTTTACAGCTTTTCGCCCTCAATCAGCACCAATCGAGCTGCCTACTGGCTATTGGGGATCATTGTATGTGGCGTAGCGCTCTTTTCCACATTTGTACGATTCAACCTAAAACTTCATGCAGGAGACATAAACATCTTTGCCGCAATCCCATTCCTCTTGTCTGGCTCTCTGCTGGGCTTTTTCGTATGGTATTGGCTGCGCAACTTCCGCAGCATTCACATTGATCAGAATGGCATTGCGCTGACCAGCCTGTTTTCTTATCAACTCTACAATTGGGAAGATATGCAGCAATTGAAGATCTACGAGGAGCATATTTTCGAATTTAGCCTCATCCTTTTCACTGGATACAAGTGGGGGAATATGCAGAAGCTCCGAACAGATCTGATTGTGATACATCTGCGCGAAGGACGCAAACGTAGCATTGTCGCAGATTTTTACCGGGATAAAGAAGGTATGCGGGAAGTATTGAAGAATTTTCGAACTTTGATCTCCTCCTAATTAGAAAGCAACCATGGGATTTATCAGCCGCACAATCCTTGGCAATCTGACCGGATTGAAAGAATTTACCATTGACTCAACCCGTCCAAATGGTATTGAGTGTTTTGAATGCCAATCAATCGGAGAAACGGAAGTGGTTAAGCGGCTTCGCACCTGGCACATTGTCCATCTGTTTATGCTGCCTGTCGGACTGCGACAGGAAATTCGTTGTACCCGATGCCAGGCCAGTTTAGCTTTCAAAGAGATGGACCCGGATACGCGAAAACAATATCAGTCCTTTCGGCTGTCCAACCGAATTCCGATTTGGGCCTTTTCCATGATCCTACTCTTTGGATTCATCTTTTTCTGGACGCAGTACAATCGAAGCAAAAAATTGGCGATCATGCTCCAGCGGGCGGAGGAACTGAAAGTCAATCAGATCCTCGATACCAGAAATGAAAATGGCTCCTATTCTTCTTTCAAAGTATGCAAAATAGACAGCCAGAATATCTGGGCGGTGGACAATTTATACGAGGTCCAGTCAGCCAACCAACTGGATCTACTCAACGAACAGAATGCTTTTAGCCAGGATACATTTATCGTCTCAAGGCGCAGGATCATGGCTGACATTCAGTCTGGCAGCATTCTGGAAGTTCATTGGTGAGCTTCCAACTTTCGGATGAAAAACATTTCTTTACTTCTACTGAATTGAACTTTCCTTCATGAGAAAAATGCAATGGGTTGGCTGGATCACGATGGCAGTACTTGCCGTGCTGATTGGTCTGTACCCCTTTCGCTATCTGATATTTGACTGGCACATTGGCTTGCCCCAAACCAAATCGGCCGAATTGCTGGCCAGCATCGCCTGGCGAATTGGTTTTTTTACCCACATCCTCATTGGGGGCATTGCTTTACTCATTGGCTGGGCGCAATTCAACCCAAACTGGCGGATCAAGTATCCCAAACGCCATCGCCAGATCGGCATGGTATATATGATCTGCGTATTGCTCAGTGGAACTGCCGCCTGCGGCATTGCGCTGGCCGCCACCGGAGGGCTCCCCTCGATGCTGGGGTTTCTTGGTCTGGGCATTGTCTGGCTGGCGACCACGGTCATGGCCTTTCAAGCCGCCCGCCGGGGAGATTTTATCCGCCATCAGGACCTGATGACCTATAGCTATGCCTGTTGCCTCGGCGCTGTCACCCTGCGCATCTGGATGCCCATTCTCATTCCTTTTCTTGGATTCAATACGGCTTATCCCATCATTGCCTGGATCAGTTGGGTGCCGAATTTGATCGTAGCCTGGTGGATCATTCGTGAACGTGGCACGGCCTCAGCCACACTCAGCACCTGATGCAATGAACCATTTTATCACCCCAGAAACTGCTGAAAGATACGCCCGTGGGAGGCCGTATTTTCATGAGTTGGTGATGGATAGAATCAGTGAGCGACTACAACTTACAGCTAAGCTGGAAGCGGCGCTGGATGTTGCCTGCGGCACCGGCTTGTCCAGCCTGGCACTGCGTAAAATTGCCCGGCGAATTGTCGGGACTGATGCCTCAGAAGCCATGCTGGCACAGGCCCAAAAACTGGTAAAACTCGAATTCATACTTGCACAAGCTGAGCGTATTCCGCTGGCTGACAGCCAATTCGACCTCATCACTGTCAGCAGTGGCTTGCATTGGTTTGACATTGATGCCTTTCTGCGGGAAGCGTCTCGATTGCTCCAGCCCAATGGCTGGCTGGTGGAATACAACAACTTTTTCTACGGGCAGATGCAAGGTAATGTGGATTTTGGAGATTGGGTACAAACACAATATCTGGAATGTTTCCCTTCTCCTCCCAGAAAACACACCTACGATTGGTCTCCCCAAAACCTGGCGCGACTGGGCTTTCATCATTTTTCAGAAGAAACATTTGACAACACCGTTTCCTTTTCTTTGGCTGAACTCAGCCTGTACTTCACCACCCAAAGCAATATCGCAGCGGCAATTGCCACAGGACAGCATTCATACGCGTCTGTAGAAGCATGGCTCCATGATCAACTTCAGCCTTTTTTTCCCAAACATCCAAAACGGGAATTCATGTTTGGCACCCGAATGAGAAGCCTCCAGAAAATCCACCCTTCTGGCGAAGGACTTCCCTGAAAATGAGACACTTTCCCCTTTCAACTTTGCAGGCTTTACTTGCAAAGCCGCACCTCTTTCGCTAGTATATAGAGAATTGGATATACGATTTTCTATGAGACAACTACGACTACTCATCTTTTGCGCACTCCTTTGTACACCTTTCTTTCTCACTGCCCAGGGATTTTTACATGCTCAGGGCAAAGAAATTGTCAATGGAAATGGCGATCCGGTCATTCTGAAGGGAATGGGTCTGGGGGGCTGGATGCTCCAGGAAGGCTATATGCTCCAAACCGCAGGATTCGCCAATGCGCAGTACCAGATCCGCGAAAAAATCGAGTCTTTAATCGGCACGGCTGACACGGACGCTTTTTACGATGCCTGGCTGGCCAATCATGTACGGAAGGTTGACATTGACTCCCTTGCCGCCTGGGGCTTCAACTCGGTCCGCCTGCCGATGCACTACAATTTGTTTACCCTCCCGATCGAAGATGAGCCGATTCAGGGACAAAACACCTGGTTGACCAAAGGCTTTGAGCTGACTGACAGCCTGATCAGCTGGTGTGCCCAAAATCAGATGTACGTGATCCTGGATCTGCATGCTGCTCCCGGCGGTCAGGGCATGGATCAGGGCATTTCAGATTACGATCCCACCAAGCCCTCTCTCTGGGAAAGCAAAGAAAACCGGGACAAAACGGTCGCGCTGTGGAAACGCATTGCTGAGCGATATGCCAATGAAAGCTGGATCGGTGGCTATGACCTCATCAATGAGACCAATTGGAACATGACCGGCAATTCTCCTCTGAGAGATTTGTACTACGAAATCACCGACAGCATCCGCACGGTTGACACCAATCATATTCTGTTTATCGAAGGGAATTGGTTTGCCAATGATTTTACCGGCCTGACACCTCCCTGGGATAACAATATGGTTTACAGCCCACATAAATATTGGTCCATAAACGATCAGGCATCTATTCAGTGGGTGCTGGACATCCGCAACAATTATGATGTACCTCTGTATTTTGGGGAAACCGGCGAAAATTCCAACACCTGGTTTCGGGATGCCATTCAGCTATTTGACACCCACAATCTGGGCTGGGCCTGGTGGCCGATGAAAAAGGTAGAATCCATCGCCGGACCGCTTTCAGTAACCAAAAGTCAGGGCTATCAGGATCTGCTGGATTTCTGGGATGGAAACGGCTCTGCACCATCGGCAAGCGTTGCCAGAAATACGCTGATGCAATTGACTGACGATCTCAAGCTGGAGAATTGTCGGTATCAAAAGGAAGTTATTGACGCCATGTTTCGGCAGATCAACAATGAGGAGACCCAGCCTTTCGCAGACCTCATGATTCCGGGGGTGATTCAGGCCACAGACTTTGACATGGGACCAGCTGGTCAGGCGTATCATGATACAGACATCGCCAATTATCAGGTCAGCACCGGCAATTATACGGCCTGGAATCAGGGCTGGAGCTACCGGAATGATGGCATTGACATCGAGAAAACCGAAGATTCGCAAAACACGAACGGCTTCAACGTCGGCTGGATGTCGCGGGGAGAATGGATGCAATATACCGTCGATGTGGCGGCAGATGCCGTCTATGATATCCACATTCGGGTGGCGGCAAATGGCTCAGACGGGAAGCTCCATTTTGCAGTGGATGGTGCAGATATTACGCCCAGCCGGACGGTCCCAAGCTCTGGTGGCTGGCAAAACTGGCAGACAGTGAGCATTCCCAATGTGGTTCTGAATAGCAGCGACCAAAAGCTTCGTTTTCATGTCGATGCAGAAGGCTTTAACCTCAACGCCTTCGAATTTATTCAAAAAGGACCGACCACTGATCTGCAAACGGAATTCATCTCCGCCTTTACCCTCGACGATCACACGATCCAGTTGAACCTGAACAAAAGACTTTCCGGCCCATTGCCAACTTCCCCAGCGAATTTTTCTTTCACCACCAATGGCAATCCGGAACCCATTGCCACCACCAGTCTCGATCCGGATAATCCGCGCATCATTCGCTTTAGCTTCAACACTGTCTTTACCTCCAGCGACAACATCCGCATTTCCTATAATGGTAGTCAGATAGATGCCACTGATGGGACGCCCTTGCAAAGCTTTTCGCAGGAGATTGTCCAGAATCGGGTTGCTATCATCCACGAATTGCCGGGCAGGGTAGAAGCAGAAAACTTTTTCTTCCAATCGGGCATTCAACTGGAAAACACCTCAGACGCCGGCGGAGGACAAAACATTGGCTTTCTCGACGTAGGAGATTATGCTGATTACTTTGTCAACGTATCGCAAGCAGGTACCTGGAGCGTAGACTATCGTACTGCCGCCCTGAGCGAAGTAGGCGCGGTTGAGTTGCAACTCATTGATGCCAATGGCAACGCAACCGCTTTGCATACGGCCAGCTTTCCGTCTACCGGCGGCTGGCAAAGCTGGGCCACCACCAATTTTTCCGCTGACCTTCCAGCGGGCTTACAACACATCCGGGTCGTGATTACGCAACCTTTGTTTAACATCAACTGGCTGGACTTTACGTTTCTGACCTCCATTGACCCGGAACGGGCCATCAATCCTTTTCGTGTTTTTCCCAATCCAGGGCAGGATCGATATCAACTCATCGCCGAATTGGAACAGCCGCAGCAAGTTGAGTGGGAATTGATCGATGTACTTGGCAAAAAGATCCAGCAGAATCTTATTCAGCCACAGGCACAGATTTCTGACAGCATTGATCTCAGTGCACTGCCAGCCGGCCAATATATTCTGTTGATTCGTTTGAAAAATGGCGAAGCCTTTAGTCAGAAGATTATTCATCAGCCGTAAAATTGGTCAAGGAGCGCCTTCCAAAACGCCCCGGCAAAAAAACCTATTTCCAAGCAATGGAAGGGTTTTTCACCGTTTGAGCATCCGATCTATCAGCAATAAAAAACGGGGCATGCTTTCTTTTTATCAAAAGCATGCCCCATCAAATATGTGTGCTATCTATTTTCGATGATTGCGTAACCGCTGCTCTTTCAGTTGCAGTGCCTTCTCACGCTTTTCAATGTCTTGATAGCGGGCCTCCATCTGGGCCAATTGCTGCATCCTTTGGTCAATGGATCGACGCTTGGTATTGAGCAATTGTTCTTCTTTGTTGATCAATTTCTGCTGTTGATCCAATTGCTTCTCTCGTTCTTCGAGACGATTGAAACGGCCCATTTCAATGGAACCAGCCAATTGCTGCTTGCTTAACAGTTCGCGCGTCTGTTCCAATTGGTATTGCAGCGAATCGCTGCGTCTTTCCATTTCACGCGCCTGTACCGCAAAAGCACTGGCCTGGGCACCGCTGGACTCTTCCATGTCCCAAATTCTTTGGCGATATGATTGCAAACTGTCGGTCCAACTCAGGGTCCTGGCACCGGCCAGAGACATGCTCATCGAATCGATCATCGACCAAAGGCGCGACTTTTCTAAACGCAGGCTTTCGATCTCTTCCCGCAAACTCTGTACATCCACTTCATAGGAAGCGTCATTGACAGCCTTGGTCATCAGTTTGGCTTCACTGGCTTCCAACTGAGATTTGTATTCATCTTTTTCCAGACTCAGGTCTGCGACCTGATTTTCCAGTTCAGTGAGTTGGCGGTCATATATGGAGCGGGAAAGAGTTCGCTTTTTGCGAAGACGCTCAACCTTGCGACTGAGTCTTGCCTCAGAACTGGCCGCCTGGTTCAGGCGCTGGCGGGTGTCGCGATCAGTTCGCTCCAACTGTTGCAGTGTCAGCTCCAGCTGCTCGCGGAGATTTTCGTTATCATATTCGAGAGAGGCCATTTGGCCTGTCACGCTACGATTTTCGCGTTGTAAGTCCAGCAAATCGTCATTGACCAAGTCCAATTCCCGGTCTTTTTGGCTGAGAATGGACGACACGGAATCCTGGAAGTGAACTTGTCGACTGGCAAGGGTATTCCTCTCCGTTTTCAACTTCTGAATCTTCTGCGAAAGCGTGCTCATCTTACCATCAGCGACAGATTGCTCCAACATAGCATCAGCAGAATTGTCCGCTTTCAGGTTCTGAATCTCAGCGGATAGCTTTTTAATGGTCTGTTGCTGGCGCAACGATTGCAGGAGGAGAGAATCCTCAACGACTTTGGCCAGATCCCGCTCAATGACAAAATATTGTAGTTGAAGATTCATGGAATCCATGGCCGATTGCGAGATGGCTGACTTCGCGACTCTGGCGGTTTTCCGCACATCCGAGCGGCTTTCAAGCGCATCGATTTTTTTGCCCGCATCAACCAAAGCCTGATCTTTTTTAAGCTGAATCGCAAATACCGAATCCCGATAGGCCGCAAAGCGACTTTCCAGGGCCGCAGCACTAAGCGACTGTTCCTGAATCTGATTGGCCTGGGCCTGGTTGAGTGCTTCGGCTTGTTGCAGACGTTTTTGCAGGTTGGCCACCTGCATTTCCAGGGAAATGCTACGATTCTGGATCGAATCCATTGCCATGCGATCAAACGTGAGATTCTCAGCTTTTGGACTGGCAACCGCCACTGATGACTTGGTCTTTTCGGCTTTCTTCCGATTGAGTGCAATTTCCTTTTTGAGAGACACTTGTAAATCAGCCACCTCCTTCCGCGCTTTTTCCAAATCTCTTGACAAGGCTGTCCAGGATTGAGTCAAAGCCAACAATTCGTCATCTTTTTCATCTATGATTTGACTCAAGCCTTCAATTTTTTCCTGCTGGGCAGCATTCTCTTCCTGCAATGATTGCATTTGCACCAAAATATCAGAAGATACAGGATCTGAGCCGCTTTTGCTTAGTTGTACTTCCAATTGTTGGATGGTCGTGTTTTGCTTGTCAACCACAAACTGAAGTGAGTCCCGGAGCATCCGGCTCTTCCTCCGATCCAGGGTAGCGGTTCGTAGCTGTTGCTCCAAATTCGAGCGAGATTGAGTGAGATTGAGGATCCGACGCTTTTGTTGGTCAATGGTGCTAAAGCTCTCGGCACTTTCGTCAGAAACTTGTTTGAGATAGCTTTCCAATGCCCTTACCTGTCCCTTGAGGACTTCTTCGGCTTCGCGCAACTGGACATTTTCCTGGTTGAGGGTACGTAATTCCTGCTTGTGCAAGGCGTCGGCATCGTCCTGACGCTTTTTGAAAGCTGCCTGGGCTGCATCCAGATCAATGGACCGCTGTACAACTGCTCCGGTCGGCCTGACGGGCTGCGGCTTTTTGACCGCCTGCTTCGGCTCGGTACGACTGGCTGCCAAAGGGATAACGGGAATATCATTCACTGGATCTACATGATAGATTTGGTCCAGTTGCAGATGGTTTTCACTGATAAAGCGCTGGTGCCGGTTGCGCCACTGGCTGAGTTCTGGTTGCCGGGTCCTGATATCCGGCAGGTCATATAGAACCAGGGCGACACCGGGATGCTCCGCCAGATAACACAGATTGCGATGCAAATCCCGGGCGATTTCCGGCTGACCACGCATCCAACTGCGCAGGCTAATCATTCGAGACACTGTTTCCGGGTGATTACGCAGCCAGATAAGATTGTTCATCAGCTGACGGGTCAGCTCCGGATGACGCTGAAAATATTTAATCTTCGCAGATTGGAAAAAAGGATATTGCCGATTGAGAATGGCAATTTGCTTGACATCATCACGCAGACGATGCTGGTGTGCATCTCCTGCTACCCGGGCAACCTCTGACCGACTCAGCAGGCCATCTCGGTTTAAGTCTGCCTTGTCAAGGCCATCCGGGTCCAGATAAAAGCCCCATTCACGATCCAGAAGCCGCATCTCTTCGATGGACAAAAGACCATCGTCATTGCGATCTGTCTGAACAAAACGCTCTGTCAGATACCAATCTGTGACACGTTCTGGTTGATTTTGACCGAAGGCGAGCTGAAGGAAAAACAAGAATACAAGGCACGATACAGAAGCGGCGCGAAACATCGAGCTGTCACGTTAAACGTTACCGAAGTGTTAGCATAATAGGATAGAACCCCAAATTGCGAACAATATAATAATTAATTCGTTCTCAGACACATAGCACCCCTTCCAATGAATCGTTTCCTCCCTCTGTTGATGCTCTCTTTTGTGCTGCTCTTGCTGGACTTTTATGCTTTCCAGGGAATAAAAACAGCAACTCAGTCATTTTCTCATTCGACCCGAAATGTCCTCCATTGGGGCTACTGGATACTGACCGCGCTGGGGATTCTCGGTATCTTTGTGATCAATTTTGCACCGGCCGGATTTGCGTGGCAAAGTCGCGTCTGGATCATGGTCGGCATATTCTCTCTTTACCTGTCCAAAGTCGTGATCATCTTTTTCCTCCTGATAGATGAATTGGTGAGGTTGGTCAAATGGGTGATCCAAAAATTCAGCGGAGGGGAAGCTGACGCAGCAGTCGCAAAAGGAGAACCCATTTCACGATCTGCGTTTCTGGCGAAGACGGGTGCCATTGCTGCGACAGTCCCACTGGTCGGCGTAGGCTTTGGGATCATCAGTGGTGCACATGATTATCGCATTCGCCGCCGGGAAGTCTATCTCCCCAATTTGCCCAAGTCATTTGATGGTATGCGTATCGCCCAAATATCAGACATTCATTCCGGTAGTTTTTGGAACAAAACTGCAGTACAAGGTGGGGTGGATATGTTGATGAAGGAAAAAGCTGATGTGGTCTTTTTTACTGGCGATCTGGTCAACAACCGGGCAGACGAGATGACGGACTATGTGGATGTCTTCAATCAAATCAAAGCACCACTGGGGGTGTATTCTACACTCGGCAATCATGACTATGGCGATTATGCCGCCTGGAAAAGTCCTGAAGAGAAGCGGCGCAATCTGCAAACGCTGATTGACACCCATCGGGCAATGGGATGGGACATTCTGATGGATGAACATCGCATGCTGGAAGAAAGCGGTGATAAACTGGCCATCATCGGGATTCAAAACTGGAGTGCCAAGGGTAATTTCCCCAAGTATGGAGATCTCTCCAAAGCCTGGCAAGGAACCGACGAAGCGGCTACCAAACTCCTGCTCAGTCATGATCCCAGCCATTGGCGGGCGGAGGTTACCCAGCATTACAAAGACATTGACCTGACCTTCTCCGGCCACACCCACGGCATGCAGTTTGGCGTGGAAATCGCCGGCATCAAATGGAGTCCGGTCAAATATGTCTACAAAGAATGGGCGGACCTCTACCAATCCGAGTCAGAGGATCAATATCTCTACGTCAACCGTGGCTATGGCTACATTGGTTTTCCCGGCCGGATCGGCATGCCACCGGAGATCACGATCATGGAGTTGAAGAAGGGGTAGATGGCGCTTTTGAGGGTTGGTTAGAACGATCGCTGGACAAAAGGTTAGCCTTTTTCCTTCTTTTCGCGTATAATCATGTATGACGGTTGAGCAACAAGAACAACACATCCTGGCATTGCTTTATAAATTACCCATTTTAAGGCGACTGAGACTCGCATTGATGGTATTGCAAGGCATTGAACCAGAGACAGTTTCTTTGAACCCGGTAGACTGGGAAACACCTGAGTTTTTCAATGAATTAGATCGTCGTCATGATGACATGGTCAGCGGAAAAGACCCCGGAGTTTCGGCTGAAAAGTTATTCAACAAAATCGATACCGAGCTTGGATGAGCTACTCTGTCATTTTCAGTTCAAAAGCAGCTGATGAAGCGCTAGAGCAGGCCATTTATCTTGAAAATCAACGCCCTGGATACGGACAAATCTTCAACCAATCGCTAAAATCGGCAGTAGAATTATTGGCGGTTCACCCCCAAAGATTTGCAACTACACTTGAACGCCCTGATATCCACCGAGTTCATCTCGCACCACCCTTTAATAAAACCCATTCTTTGTACTACAAGTTTGATGGAACAACCGTCAGGGTCGTCTGTGTTTTCCCA
Source organism: Bacteroidota bacterium (assembly GCA_039815525.1). Taxonomy (GTDB): domain Bacteria; phylum Bacteroidota; class Bacteroidia; order J057; family J057; genus JBCAWW01. The sequence continues at coordinate 13,899 of JBCBZF010000020.1, forward strand.
AATCGACGCGATCCGAAAATATGGCAGAATCGTTGATAAATTCATGCTGCCAGAGATTACAATAATGGAGTTGAAGAAGGCGTAAACGCCCGATTTTGCTGCATATAGATAGGGTCATCACATAAAATTTTCCGTACCTTTGCAGGCCGATGATCCGGACCCGCAAACATATCCCGACCAATCTCAAACGCCGTCAGGCCAACCCGCTGCCGGTCATGGAGCAATTCTACACCCTCCAAGGTGAAGGACGCTGGACAGGAACGGCTGCCTATTTCATTCGGCTGGCGGGCTGTGATGTGGGCTGTCATTGGTGTGATGTGAAGGAAAGCTGGCATCCGAAAGAGGATCAATACGAAGAGGTACACGCTCTGACGGAAAAAGCCCTGGCCTCTGGTACGGAACGGGTGGTGATCACCGGTGGTGAGCCAACGGTCTATGATCTTAGCCTGCTGACCAGCAGCCTGCGCAAAGCTGGCCTGAAAGTCCACATGGAAACGGCCGGACCTCACGCCTTCAGCGGAGAATTTGACTGGGTCTGCCTGTCTCCAAAGAAATTCCTCCCACCTCAGGAAGCGTTTTACCAAAAAGCCCACGAACTCAAAGTCATCATCTTCAACGATAGCGATTTTCAATGGGCGGAAGAACATGCCGCCCGCTGCGCGGAACATGTCGAACTATACCTTCAACCAGAGTGGAGTCGCCGCGATCGCTTTCATGAGAAAATTGTCGCCTACATCAAAGCAAACCCGCAGTGGCGTCTGAGCCTGCAGACGCATAAGTATCTGGATATTCCCTGAGCCAGAACGGCCTTTCCTGCGAGAAATCGCCCACAACGTAGCAATCGTAACTTTTTATTCGTTCTCCATTAGGAAGTAGTCAAAAGCATCTTGCGGAAACGCCGCTTTTTGGCAAGTTTTGGTCCAAATCTTTCTCTATGCACAGTCTTCGCGTTTTCTTCTCTCTCCTTTTTCTGACCACTACCCTCCTTTGTTTTTCACAAACCAAACCCAAGCCAGCTGATTTTGGTATCAAGTCCAAAAAGGCCATGAATCTGTATTTCGATGGCCTGCAACAAGCACGCTATCGGGCAAGGGAACAAGCAATCGGATTGTTTAAGGAAGCAATTGAAATTGAACCGGATTTTGCCCACGCGCATTTTCAGTTGGGACTCAATGCCTATGTCCGCAAGAAAAAGGAAGATGCACTGACTCATTTAGAGAAAGCCTATGAGCTGCGCCCCTCTGAATTTAGGTCCATCAATTTTTACCTGGGTGAAACCTACTTCCTCAATGCAAAATATGAAGAGGCTGCCGACCTATTGGGCAAGTTTGTCGCGGGCAAACAAGGCCGTAAGCAGGATTTGGCCAGAGCCGCCCGCAATCTTCGACATGCCCGCTTTGCAGCGGCTGCCATTCAGACACCAGTAGACTTTAAACCCATTAACCTCGGCAGCGGCGTCAACACAGATCGGGATGAATACCTGCCCTTTCTGACGGCTGATGATCAGTTTTTATTGTTCACCTCCCGTCGTCCGGAGGGAACCGGCGGGTTCAATCGTGGATTGGGAGATTATCCGGAAGATTTTTATACCAGTGCATACCAAGAAGGGAGTTGGCAAAAAGCAAAAAACCTTGGCGCACCCATCAATACCGAAGAAAATGAAGGGGCCGCTTCGATCTCTCAGGATGGTCGTATCATCTTCTTCACAGCCTGTAACTTACCTGACGGCATCGGCAGTTGTGATATCTATTTCTCCTACCGTGAAGGCGACAATTGGACCGAACCCGTCAATCTCGGCCCCAATGTCAATACCGAAGCCTGGGAATCAAAGCCCTGTCTGTCTGCCGATGGCAAAACGCTCTACTTTTCTTCCAATCAACCCGGTGGCAATGGCGGAAGGGATCTATGGTACAGTGAGTATGTAGGCGGACAGTGGACCAAAGCGAAGAATCTTGGCGCGCCCATCAATACGGTCGGCAATGAAGATTCACCCTTCCTGCATGCCGATGGCAAGAGTTTGTATTTCTCCTCTGACTTTCACCCTGGCTTTGGTTCGCGTGATCTATTTGTGAGCTATCTCAGCCCCCTGGACGAATGGACCGATCCACAAAACCTCGGCTATCCGCTCAATACCTCAGCAGATGAAAACAACATCTTCATCAGTGCCGGGGCCAAAAGAGGCTTCATGAATTCAGACCGGGAAGGTGGCTACGGACGCAGTGATTTGTATGAGTTTACCATGGATGAACGCATCCGACCGCAGATCGCTACCTTTCTACGTGGAATTACCCGCGACAGCATCACAAAAACCCCGGTTCCATCCCATATCACCCTGGTAGATGTGGAAAGCGGAGACACCATTCGCGATATGCGATCCGGCCGTTCAGATGGAAAATTCCTCATGAGTTTGCCCCTGGAGCGTGAGTATGCCGCTTTGGTGACTGCCAAAGGCTATCTGTTCGCCAGCAAAAACTTTTACCTGAAAGACCTGCCGCAAGAGACTTATTTTGACCTGACGATCGATTTGATCCCGCTGAAAAAGGGCGTCAAAGTGGTGTTGAACAACATCTTTTTTGAGTCGGGAGATTCGGAGTTGAGAGAGAGCTCCAAGGCCGAATTGGCATTCCTGGTGTATTACATGCAGCAGAATCGCAATATGCGAATCGAAATTCAGGGCCATACCGACGATATCGGTACAGATGCAGACAATCTCCGTCTCAGTCAGAGTCGCGCCAATGCGGTCAAAGCCTATCTGGAAAGTCAGGGCATTCCAGACAGTCGGGTCCAGGCCACTGGTTATGGTGAAAAGCAGGCGATTGCACCCAACGATACGGAAGAAGGCCGCGCCAAGAACCGCCGGACGGAATTTAAGGTGGTGAGTATGGAGTAGGTAGTGGCGAGGAGCGGGCAACGAGGTACGAGTTAGAAGAGTACAGTTCCAATCTTGTAGAGGACAGACAGCTAATCCTCGCACTCCGCACCCCGCTCCTCATCACTGATTCAACCACTTCTTAAACTGCGTCGCCTTTTCCCGGCTGACGAAAGTATCCTTATCGCTCTCTGGTGCCAGTTGGATTTTCAGCCGACTGTTGAAATACTGGTGAATCTTGGTAATGGAATGAATTTGAGCCAGGAAAGTACGATTGAGGCGGAAAAAGCGGTCTGGGTCAACTCTATCTTCCAGGGTTTCCAGCTTGAGGTCAATGGCAAAGCGACGCCCGGAGGTGCTGACCAGCATGACCAAACCACTTTCGGCTTCAAAATAAGCCACTTCCTCCACGGGAACATAGCGTAGAATGTCTCCTGACTTCACCAAAAATCGTTGTTGATAATCGGGCTTTTTGAGAGAGTTCAGGAGAAACTGCAAATCCTGAACCGGAGAGGCTTTTTGTCCATGCAGACTTTGATGCTTGTCCAGGGCCCTCTGCAAAGCGTCTCCCTCAACCGGTTTGAGCAAATAATCCACACTGTTGACCTGAAAGGCCCGAATGGCATATTGGTCGTAAGCCGTGGTAAAAATGACCGGACAACTCAGCTCAATACGATGGAAAATTTCGAAGCTTAATCCATCAGCAAGCTGAATATCCATGAAAACCAGATCTGGTTCACCATGTGCAGACAGCCATTCAACTGAGCTTTCGATGCTATCACAGACCTGTAAAACAGTCATCTCCGGCGCATGTTCAGCCAAAAGCGTCTGCAGGCGATCTGCCGCCGGAAATTCATCTTCGATGATGAGAATGTTCATAGTTATGGGGAGCGAGTTGAGAGGTGCGGGGAGCGAGGGCTGCCTAAATAAGCTCGCCCCTCGCTCCCCACTCCCCGGACCTCAATTATATACTTCTACTTTTTCCTGAATCAGCGGTACACCAACCCTGAATTCTGTTTCTGTTTGATCAATCACCATTCCTTCTCCAGCCAATAAATCATATCGTTCAGCAATATTTTTTAAGCCCAGACCAGTAGAAGGAAGCGGCATACTTTTCGGCTGAAGCGGATTGACAACCCACAGCGCATCGTCTTCGACAAAGACCTGGACCTTTAGCGGTTTTTTCTGCGAAACCACATTGTGTTTCACTGCATTTTCTAACAAAATCTGCAAAACCAGAGAAATGACTTTGTGATTGTGAAACCCCTCAGGAATGTCCATCTCTACCTGAAGCTTTTCGCCATGCCGCTCCTTTAACAAAAAGAGATACGCATCCATAAACTGTAATTCCTGCCAGAGCGGAATCATCTGGCTGGCGTTGACTTCCAATACATAGCGATAGACCTGGGAGAGTTTGTTGACAAACTTGATGGCATTATCAGGATTGCGGGGAATCAGAGAGGTCAGGGTATTGAGACTGTTGAACAGAAAATGCGGGTTGACCTGGTTTTTGAGGCTTTCCAGTTGGGTTTCGACTTGCTGGCGTAGCAGCATCTCGGAATGGGTAACCGATTTCTTCCACATTTGATAGAAATAGATGGCTTCGTAAATGACTGAAACCAGCGTAGAATACCCAAGTCCCAGCTTAAAGCCTATCAGAAAATGATTCTTTATCCCTTCCCAATC
>JBCBZF010000199.1:0-8094 GCA_039815525.1 Bacteroidota bacterium
CAACGCCATCCACATTGATTTCGCCATCGATGGTGACGGTCCCACTTGCGTGAATGACCACGATCCCACCAGTGATCCCATTCCATTTTTCCGATGTAACCTTTGTGCCGGAATTGATGGTCAGGTCAGTATATTCCGGGACTTTGATCAGCTGTACATTGCCGCTGGACGCATAATCTTTCGTGAGTGGAGAGCAAAAGCTGATTTGATTGGCTTCAAAATCTACCGCTTTGATGTATGCGAATTCATAATTGCCCGCATTGTTCAGACTGCTCACACTGCCCCAGGTCCGGTCATTGGTACTGTTGATAGAGGCACCTTGCATCTGAACAATCATGACCAGATCGCCAAAGGCCGGATCATCCAATAGATCCGCATCCATAATCTGAACCGTGGTGTCGCCGATGGATGCGTCTGCGATGACCTTGACGTAACGGTTTAAAACACTATCAGAAGAAAGCACCAGATTCCCATCGCCGCCAGGTGAGTGGAGGCTTGTAGACGCATCGGTTTTCATCAGGCTAAACAGGCCTGCCATAAAGACAATGCACCCAACTAAGGCGATGCCAGGACGGATAAACTGCCGGGTTCTAGGGGAGATTTTTTGGTAGAACTTTCCTTTCATATATCGACATTTACGACTTTTCGTAAGGAGTCGATAAAAATCCGAAAGTCACCTTCGCTTTGTTCAGGATACTGACAAAAGCGCGTTTCATGTAAGTTTTCAAAGGAAAAAGTGGTCTAAACCGGGATACGGGATTGAATGTTATCCATTACTACCGCACCATGATCGATGGAGTTTTCGATAAACCACTTGCTGGTGTACAATCCGCCGCAGACGGTGCCGGCCAGGTACACATCAGCCAGATTGCTTTCAAAGGTATCGGGGTTGCGAATGGGAAACTGCATCGGATCATCTTCCAGTTCGATGCCAAGTTGACGTAGCCAGGAAAAATCTGGCTGAAAGCCAGTCATGGCCAGAACAAAATCGTTTTCAATGGTCCGGGATCCGTTTGGCGTCTGAATGTCAACTTCTTTTTCCCTGATTGCGGTGATCTGGCTGTTAAAATAGGCTTTGATGGAGCCTTCCTTGATCCGATTGTCGATGTCCGGGCGAACCCAGTATTTGACCCGGTGGCTGAGCGCTGGTTTACGAATGACCATGCTGACCTCCTTGGCGCCCTTCCGCCAGGTTTCCAAGGCCACATCCACCGCTGAGTTGGCAGCGCCAACAACCAGAACCTTTTGATCCAGATAAGGATGCGGCTCATCATAGTAGTGCTTAACCTTGGGAAGCTCTTCGCCCGGTACATTGAGCAGATTGGGATGATCAAAAAAACCCGTCGCAATCACCACAGACCGGCTTCGATAGGTCTTTCGGCTGGTCTTGATCTCGAATACCCCAGCTTCACGCTTAATATTTTCCACCCGCTCGTAGGTATTCACCTGTAAAGCCCATTGTTCTTTGACCCTGCGGTAATACTCGAGCGCTTCCCGTCTGGTCGGTTTGGGATTATGGGAAACAAAAGGCACATCGCCAATTTCAATTTTTTGCGAAGTAGAGAAAAAGGTCATATTGGCGGGGTAATGATAAATCGAATTGACCAAACAACCCTTTTCGACGATTAAATACGACAGATTTCGCTTATTGGCCTCGATCCCGCAAGCCAGGCCGATCGGCCCGCCACCAACGATCAGAACATCCAGGATGTGAGAAGACTTTTCCATAGTGATTTGGTACGTTGATCGTGGATTGAGGTTGGGGGCAATGGCAAAGGTCACCAAGCCATTTTTATCAGGCAAATAAAGTCGGTGTGTCGTTCTTTCGAATAATTCATGAATACGATTATTTTGCTTTCCTCACAGATCGAAATCGTGGAATGGTGAATATGAAGGCAGATTTTAAGGAAAAGTACCAGTGTGAAAATAAATAGTCCAACCTCATCAAAAAGTCTTATTTAGAATTATTCTAAATGTCGGCCATGTATCATTTCTTCTTTCCCGGTACTTTGAACAAACTCAGAGTAATCATAATTTGCGCCCGATTGAAGCCACCCTATTTTTTCAGATCAAGTTCCGAGCGAATTGACGGACGCTAGATTTGATGAGATGGGAAAACATAAAGTGAAAAGTTCCATGAGCGGTAACCGTTTGCTACACGCTTTTAAAAACAGCCTCTGCTTCCTGCTACTCCTGAGCCTTTCGGCTCCGGCATTTGCGCAGGAAACTGCATTCCCCGAAGGCGAAAAGATTTTCAAGGCCCAATGTACTGCCTGCCACCACCCGAAACGGGTGTTGGTCGGACCTGCACTTGGCGGAGCCTGGGACAAATACGCCAACGACCGGGAGTTTATGTACGCCTGGGTCAAAAACGCCCCCGGCATTGCCAAGGACGAAAGCGGTCCTTATTACGAAAAGGCAGTTGCCCTTTCTGGTACCATGGCCGGTGCAATGAACGCCTTCACCAATCTGACCAACGAACAGATTGATGCAACATTGCAGTACGCCAAAGAGCAGGCTGCTCCGCCAGTTGAAGTCGCTGAGAAAGGCCCTGGTCCAACTGAGCTTGACCCATCCATCTACTACGCATTGCTTGGTCTGGTGGGTGTCTTGCTGTTGGTTGCCCTGCTGTTGGTTGTAATCACGGCGACACTGATCACCGCTGTTCGTGCCAAGGAAGAAAAAGAAGCGGTTACTTTCGCAGACATCTTCACCCGCAGCAAAGGCATTCTGCAGAATAAATTTGTCATGACCGCCATTGCAGCCTTTGTATTGGTTGGCGGTGGCGCGAAACTGATCACCGAAGCCCGGGGCGTGAGTTTGCACCAGGGCTATATGCCGGAGCAGCCGATTAAGTTCAGCCACAAGCTGCACGCCGGACAATACGAAATTGACTGTCAGTACTGCCACACTGGTGCTTCAAAAAGTAAGAGTGCCTGGATTCCTTCCTCTAATGTCTGTATGAACTGTCACAAGTACATTCAGGAAGGACCACAGTACGGAACAGAAGAAATTGCCAAGATCTACGAAGCGATCGGCTACGATCCCGAGACTGGCGCCTATAAAAAAGACTACGATCAAAAGCCGGTTGAGTGGGTTCGTATCCACAACCTCCCGGATCATGCCTACTTCAACCATGCCCAGCACGTAAGTGTCGGCAAAATCGAATGTCAGACCTGTCATGGTCCGATTCAGGAAATGGAAGTGGTTTACCAATACAATACGCTTGGAATGGGCTGGTGTATTGAGTGCCACCGTGAAGAGAAGGTCAAAACCATCGGCGGTGTAGAAAACGACGAGGGATTGACGGTTGAAGACATGGGCGGCCTGAACTGTGCACGCTGCCACTATTAAAGGTGCGGGGAGCGAGGTGAGAGGTACGAGAGACAGTTTTGTCCTTTATCCAGATCCTCTAAAAACGCTGGTTTATTAGTTTCGAATCTTATCAATTTGCAATAATGAGCAAACCTAAATATTGGATGTCCCTGGAAGAGCTGGAAGGCGGCCAGGAATTTATCAAGGAGGCCCGCAAGGAGTTTCCCACCGACATCCCAATGGATCAGGCTTTGGCCAATACATCAGAAGAAGCGCTTTCTTTTGAAACCAACCGCCGTGATTTTCTGAAAATCATGGGCTTTGGTGTGACGGCTGCCACCTTGGCTGCTTGTGAAGCGCCAATGAAAAAAGCCATTCCTTACGTAGAGAAGCCTGATGACATCATTCCTGGTGTTGCCAACTGGTATGCATCTACTTCACCAAATGGTACGCCTATTTTGGTGAAAACCCGTGAAGGGCGCCCCATCAAAATTGAGGGGAATCCTGATCTGGGACCATATTTTGGTGGTACGACTGCCGCTGATCAGGCGACAGTGCTCGATTTGTATGATGCTGAGCGTACGCGCTCTCCTTACGAAGGCGGCAACGCCACGACCTGGGGAGATGCAGATGATAAGATTGCCAGCAGCTTGGAAAGCATCCGCGCCAATGGTGGTTCGGTTCGCGTTCTGACCAATTCGGTCAAGAGTCCTTCGACCAAGCAGATTATTGGAAACTTCCTCAGTGGTTTTGAAAATGCAAAGCATATTGCATACGAAGCGATTTCTACTTCTGCCTTGATTCAGGCGCATGAAGCAGCCTTTGGTCGCAAAGCCATGCCTTCCTATCACTTTGATAAAGCCGATGTAATCGTCAGCATTTCTTGTGATTTCCTTGGAACCTGGGTTTCTCCGGCTGAATTCTCCAAGCAATATGTTTCGAAGCGGAATCCGGACGCAAAAATGTCCCGCCACTTCCAGATTGAGGCTTTGATGTCAACCACCGGCTCAAACGCTGACATGCGTTTCCCGGTTGCACCTGGCAATGAAGGCCTCGCCGTTCTGAACTTATACAACAAAGTTGCCGCCAAGAGAGGGCGTCCACAGGTACCATCCGTACCCGGCTTCAATCTCGCCGGTAACTATCTCGATACCATCGCCAACGAATTGGTCGCCGCCGCTGGCAGCGGCCTGATCGTTTGTGGCACCAACGATCTGGCCAGCCAGATTTTGGTCGCTTCCATGAACGAGATGTTGGGCAATTATGGCAATACGCTGAGCATCGCCAACGCCTGCCACCTGCGTCAGGATGACGATGTTGCCCTGGCTGAATTGGCCCGCGAGTTGCGTGCTGGTGAAGTTGATGCGCTGTTGATCTATGGTGCGAATCCAGTTTATGATTCTCCGATCGGAGAAACGCTGGCTTCTGCTTTGCCAAATCTTCAGTTGTCCGTTTCTTTTGCCACCAAGATTGATGAGACCGCAGCCCTCTGCCAATTCACTTTGCCAGATAGCCACTATCTCGAATCATGGGGTGATATTCAATTGACCGATCAAATGGCTGCATTGGTGCAACCGACCATTCAGCCGATTTTCGATACCCGTCAGGTACAGGAGTCTTTCATGAAGTGGAGTGGACAAGCAGGTTCATACCATGATTATCTGAAAAGCTACTGGCAAAATGATGTTCGTGCTCGCTCAGCCGATGCGAAATCTGACAGCCGGATCTTCTGGAATGAAGCGCTCCGTGCTGGAGGCGCGAAAATGGGAGAAGCAAACAACCAGGCTTTGGCCTATGAGTTGGCTGATGCTGATTTGGCTACCTATGCAAATCGTCTGAAAGGCGGTCAGTCTGGAGAAGATCTCTCTCTGGTATTGTATCCAACGGTTGCAATTGGTGATGGTAAGCAGGCCAACAACCCCTGGTTGCAGGAGTTGCCTGATCCTTTAACCAAAGTAACCTGGGACGCTTATGTAACGCTCCCTTATGAATATGCAAACACCAATGGCATCAAAACTGATGATGTGGTGACGGTTTCCATGGGAGACCAGAGCATCCAGATGCCAGTGGTTGTCCAGCCCGGCCAGGCCGCGGGTACCATCGGATTGACCCTTGGTTACGGCCGTACCAAAGCAGGGAAAGTAGCTGATAAAGCCAATGGAGAGAATGGGATTGCAGGTGCCAATGGATTTGCATTCGCCTCACTCAATAACGGTACACTCAGCTATGTGGTAGATGGTGTGAGCGTCAGCAAGACCGCTAACACTTACCCTCTGGCTCGTACGCAGGTATTTGACTTGCTATATGATCCGGCGAAAGGCGAAACCTATGGTGATGATTTTGACCGGAGTGAAAGAATCATTGAAGAAACCACCACTGCCAATTATAAGAATGGCGTTTACGACGAATTCGTCGCGGAACGTAAAGCCCATAAAAAGCACCTGGTAACACTTTGGGACTCTTATTTTGAAGATCCAGAGTCCAGCCGCAACATCCACTGGAAGATGGCCATTGACCTGAACAAATGTACAGGTTGCGGCAATTGTATCGTGAGTTGTCAGGCTGAGAACAATGTACCGGTTGTCGGGAAAAAAGAAGTGCGTAACCGTCGTGGTATGTACTGGATGCGTCTCGACCGCTACTACTCTGGCAGCATGGACAATCCAGATGTGGCTTATCAGCCAATGCTCTGCCAGCACTGCGATAACGCACCTTGTGAAACGGTTTGTCCGGTTTTGGCCACCATCCATAGCAATGAGGGGCTGAACCAAATGACGTATAACCGCTGTGTCGGTACGCGCTATTGTGCCAACAACTGCCCGTACAAAGTGCGTCGTTTCAATTGGTTCAACTACATCAATGACGAAAAATTCACCGAGATAAATCCTTCACAGAATCAGCTGGGACGTCTGGTATTGAATCCTGACGTTACCGTTCGTTTCCGTGGGGTGATGGAGAAATGCTCCTTCTGTGTACAACGACTTCAGGAAGGTAAGCTACGTGCGAAAGTGAATGCTGGTGATACCTTTGCCAAACCAAAAGACGGCTCTATCCAGACTGCCTGTCAGCAGAGCTGTCCGACTGGTGCCATCGTCTTTGGCGATTTCAACGATCCAAACTCAGAAGTGTCCAAGCTCTTCCGTCAGGACCGCAGTTATGCAGTGATCGAAGACGTCAAAGCTTTGCCATCCATTCAGTACCAGGCATTGGTACGCAACCGGACCGAAGCTGAGACCAAAATGAAAGAGGAAGAACGCCAGGCAGTTCAGACCTATAATAGCTAGATAAGAATTGAATTACGCTTTAGTAATAGATTGATATGAGCCACGTTGTTTCGCCCATTCGCCAAAAATGGGTAACGAATGTAAACAAATACGCCCAGGTAACGGACGACATTGCCCGTCCGATTGAGGCCAAACCCAACCTGATCTGGCTGGGGGCGACCTTGCTCTCTGCTGGCGTGATGGGCCTCGGCTTTTTCCTCATCGGCTGGACCATGTGGTTTGGCATCGGGGAATGGGGGCTGAACCCTACCATCGGCTGGGCCTTTGACATCACCAACTTCGTATTCTGGGTTGGGATTGGTCATGCCGGAACCCTGATTTCTGCGGTTCTTTTATTGTTCCGTCAGCAATGGCGTAACTCGATCAACCGTGCATCAGAGGCGATGACCATTTTTGCGGTACTCTGTGCAGCACTTTTCCCACTGATTCACATGGGAAGACCCTGGCTCGCCTTTTACTTTGCCCCAATTCCAAATACCCGCGGATCCCTCTGGGTGAATTTCAACTCGCCATTGATGTGGGATGTATTCGCGATTACCACCTACCTGACCGTTTCTCTGGTCTTCTGGTATCTGGGGATGGTGCCTGACTTTGCGACCCTGCGTGATCGCTTTGCCAAGCAGGGCAAAAAAATCGCTTCTGCGATTTACGGCGGTCTCTCATTTGGATGGGATGGCTCAAATCGGAACTGGTCCCGCTTTGAAGTTGTCTCTTTGATTCTTTCAGGTCTGGCGACTCCGCTGGTATTGTCAGTACACTCCATCGTGAGTATGGACTTTGCGACTTCGGTGATTCCTGGATGGCACACCACCATCTTTCCGCCCTATTTCGTGGCTGGGGCGATCTTCTCCGGATTTGGCATGGTACAAACGCTGATGATTGTAACCCGGAAGGTCTACAAGCTTGAAAACTACATCACCATGGACCACATGGAATCCATCGCTAAGATTGTGATTGCAACAGGTTCTCTGGTTGGTTTGGCTTATACCACTGAATTCTTCACTGCCTGGTACTCTGGAAGTATCTGGGAACGATATATCTTCATCAACCGTGCTTTCGGACCCTATGCCTGGGCTTACTGGATCATGTTTAGCTGTAACGTAATTACACCACAGCTTTTCTGGTTCAAAAAGATCCGAACCAATATGGTGTTGACCTTTATCATTTCAATCTTCGTCAACATCGGGATGTGGTTTGAGCGCTTTGTGATCATCGTTACATCATTGCATCGCGACTTCCTGCCTTCGAGTTGGGCATCTTATACACCAACCATGGTTGAGGTTGGGATATTTGCGGGAACCTTTGGACTCTTTATGTTCCTCTTCTTCCTGTTCTCCAAATATCTCCCGGTTGTCAATATGTTCGAGGTAAAAACCCTGATTCACCATCCTGCCAAGCCAGATAATCTGCCGGTTGGAGAAGTGAAGGATGAAGCAACTGAGGAAATCCAAAATTGATCGACAGACCACTGCATACAATGGAAAGAAATTTTTTA
>JBCBZF010000430.1:0-5837 GCA_039815525.1 Bacteroidota bacterium
CGAAGAAGATAGCTTCCTGTTTGATGGAACATCATACTTACAGTACGGAGACCTTACACATGTCAGCACTGCTGATTTCCGATATGGATTGAGACTGATAACAGGAAATGATCGACTGACTCGTTTTCCGAAAAACCGAACAGAGAAGGTGTCATATCAATACCTCATCACTCCTTACGAGGGTGATTTTGATCTGTACTACTTTCACGAGAAAGAGGTCCACTTTTTCAATTTTCTGGCAAATAAAAGCATTCATCTGTTTCAGAAATACGGAATGGACCGTTTAAGACAGGAGATGGTCATGCCAAATTTACGCATTGGTCATGGTACAGTATTGACGGCTCCCCGAGAGAAGCGAAAAGATCGTTTCCGCTTTGCAACTGACCGCCCTCACGCCATTTTCAAAGAACGTATCCTGGATTTTCATGAAACCCTGAGAGTGAATGATTCTACCCTTTCTTTGCGCCCAACTCCAATCGATAAATGGCTTGAGGCCCTGGGAGAGTTAGATTCAGCGGAATATGTATCACTTTGGAATCTTGATGAAGGATTGTGTCGCTATAAGGTTGTCAATGAGACCGGGCTTCCATTTCTGGCCGACACGCTCACGTTTACGCAGGATTGGCTGCATTTTACCAAGCAGACCTGGCAGGCGGGAGATACCATTTATGCAGATTTCCGTCTAGTGATTTCGGAAAAAGACGTCTCCTATGCGCGATACACGGCAGTCTTACCTCATCTGGATAAGCTCATCGGTCGTCTGAATGTGCTTTGGAGTCATAAAATAGACAGCCGGGAAGACACGAATGGACAGACTCGGGTTGATTGGCTGGAATTAATCGGTCGTATCATACAGTTTACTGTACTTTGCGGGCTCATAATCTGGATGGTCCCTGCTCTTATTGATTGGAGAAAAGCCCGTAAGAAAAAGCCTGTAGCACCAACAACAAAGCCTGAAGAGAATCAAGCTGGAGACACACCTGAAACCGATTCTGACGCCACTCCGTTGACCTAATATGTTACACCATATACGCTTCAAAGAACATTCGATTCAAGTCTACGACGAGGGCCAGGGAGAACCCATTGTCTTCCTCCACGGCTGGCCCACCAATGCCAAACTCTGGCAGGCACAGGCCAATGCGCTCAAAGCGTATTTTCGGGTCATCCGACCGGAATGGCTGGGCTTCGGCGGATCAGATAAACCAGAGGAGCACAGATTTTCCTTTACAGAGAATAAAGAAGCGCTGGACACTGTACTGCAAGCGCTTCTGGCCCCAGGTGAAAAGGTCAATCTGGTCGGGCATGACATTGGTGGCCCGCCGGGATTGCTGTGGGCGGCGGAACATGAGGACCAGGTCAAACGACTCATTCTCCTCAACACCGTCCTGTTTCCATTCAAAACCCGTCTTGATGCGTTCAGCGAATGGCTCATGCACACCCCACTGACCAGAAGCATCTTTGTCAGCCGTATGGGTCTGTCAGCCGTTTTACAGACCAATACCCGCAGTTGGGGCAAAGCGGTGAACCAAAGAATCAAAGCCATCCTGGCAGCCAATGAAGAGAGCAGTGAATCAGTGCGCCTGCATACACTACTGGATCCCGTTGGTGAGGGCAGAAGCAAGGAAACCCCAGGCTTAAGCCAGAAATTCAGCGCCCTTTCGGTTCCCAAATACCTGATCATCGCTAAAAAAGATCCCCTTCTCTATGCACACATCCGACAATTGAGCAAAGAAAACCCAGCCGTCCCAAGCCATATCATCCCCAATTGCGGGCATTTTATCCCCATCGATCGCCCCAACCACCTTAACCGTATCCTGCTCGATATCCTACGGTCAGATGTTTAGAAATAATTCGTCAAGTCAAGCAGATTTTTCACCAAAAAACAGAAATTCAGCTACCTAAAAAATGTGCACTGTTTCAATCTATGTTTCACTTTTTGAGCAAACCATCTCATGACAACATTTTTTGGTCTGGTTGAACAACCAGCGCACATCGGGCAAAAGCCCGAAGCGCACACATTTGCCTTTGGTCTGATCGCTTATGCAGAGGCCGGAAGCTATATCAACAGCTTTCCCATTCAGGTTTTTCATGAAACAGGCAGGCAGATTCAACAACTGGAAGCCCTACAATCCGGCTCAATCGTCCAATTCAGGGCAGAAAGAAATGATCGTTTTCAAGCTGGTATCCTGATACTGGAGGAGATCCTGGACACCGATGCGCAGCACGATGCGTTGGCCGCAATCTTCGTGGCCAGAAGTGAGCAGTTGGGCAGTTTCAGGTACAATGACGTAATGGGGTATTTTTCAGCGGAGGTCCCATGGGGGGATGACAGCATTCTCTTCAACCTTGCCGGAGAGAAAGATCAATTTGCCGCGATGGAAGCGCAAGCCCTCAGGCTTTTGAGTAAACAGGCAGAATGGCAACAAAAATTCGAGGAAATACTGCTGGATGAGGTGTATTTCATCGCGACCGAAGAAGAGGAAGACATGGAAGAAGATGAGTTCCTCGAAACCGTGAGACTGGTTTCCATCGAAATCCAGGCTGATGGTACATTTGAGGTGAGCTACGATGACGACGATTTAATGGGTGGGCATGGCATCCAAATCCCTGGCAACATTGATGATGACTGTCTTGGGTCTACATTTATGTCTGGATAACCACATCTTATGCAACAAACATCTTCTACTTTAAAAATCCTGAAAGCCAGTTGGGGCATCCACATCAGCGTAGAAGGACAGGCGGTCAAAAGTGCGTCCAAACGCTTTGCACTGGACCTGGCCTTTGATTTTCCCAAACTCAGCATGGAGGAGATGATGTGGTTGCAGAAAGGCTTTAATCGAATGGTGCGACCTGTATTTAACAAGAGCGGCCACATCTGGCAGGTCAGCATTACCTCACTGGGCATCATTCCGACTGATTACCAGGAAGAAGGCTTGTATTATGCCATGGCCTTGTGGATGGCTGAGCATTTTGAACTGGATCTGCCTGATTTTCCATGCCACTTTGATGCGAGGACCAATCGCTATGTCTTTCCCGAATTGGACCAGGGAATATGAGGATAAAAATGCCTGAAGCTTTCTTTTCTTTCAGGCTGATTTCACATAATTTGAGAAGAGATGGTGCCACTTTCTGGTCATCATCTCTTTTCTATTATTCGCATTCCTAATATCGAAGTAACATGAAGGACCGGAAAATCACACTTTCCGAACACGAGATCCCCGAGAAGTGGTACAACATCATCGCGGACATGCCCAACAAACCGCTGCCACCGCTCCACCCCGGGACCAAAGAGCCCATTGGCCCGGATGCCCTCGCGCCGCTTTTCCCCATGGAACTCATCAAACAAGAGGTAACCACCGACAAATGGGTGGACATTCCAGATGAGGTTCGCCACATCTATTCTCTCTGGCGCCCTACCCCACTCTACCGCGCCTATGGGCTGGAAAAAGCCCTGGACACACCTGCCAAAATCTACTACAAATACGAAGGCGTGAGTCCGTCCGGCTCCCATAAGCCCAATACGGCCGTTCCACAGGCGTATTACAACAAACAGGAAGGCATCAAGCGCATCACCACCGAGACCGGTGCGGGACAATGGGGCAGTGCATTGGCCTTTGCCTGCAATCACTTCGACATCGACTGTGAGGTCTATATGGTAAAGCTTTCTTATCACCACAAGCCTTACCGCAAAATCATGATGAATACCTGGGGCGCAAAAGTCTTTCCTTCTCCCTCAGAAGCGACCGAAGCCGGGCGAAAGGTGCTGGCGGAAGACCCCAATACCACAGGTTCATTGGGAATCGCCATTTCGGAAGCAGTGGAAAGAGCAGCGATGAATGATGACACCAAATATGCTTTGGGGAGCGTCCTGAATCATGTCAAGCTCCATCAGACCATCATCGGTCAGGAAGCAGTCGCCCAAATGGCCAAGGCTGGCGATATGCCAGACATCGTGATTGCCCCCTTTGGTGGCGGCTCCAATTTTGCCGGGCTGGCTTTTCCTTTTCTGCGTCTCAATTTTGACGAAGGCAGAAACATTCGTTGCATCGCTTCTGAACCGACTTCCTGCCCCAAATTGACGCGGGGGGTATTCCGTTATGATTTTGGCGATACCGTCGGCATGACGCCGCTTTTGCCGATGTACACCCTGGGCCACAATTTCGTGCCAGCGCCTATCCATGCAGGAGGTTTGCGCTATCATGGCGCGGGGGTGATTGTGAGTCAGTTGTTGAAAGACAAACTGATTGAAGCAGTGGCCCATGACAATGTTGAAGTATTTGAAGCCGGGGTGGCGTTTGCGCGGGCGGAAGGCATCATTCCAGCCCCGGAGGCAACCCATGGCATTGCCACTGCCATCGCCGAAGCCAATAGATGTAAGGAGGAAGGCGTCTCCCGCACCATTCTGGTGAACCTATGCGGCCATGGTAATTTTGACATGAAAGCCTATGAGGACTATTTCGCAGGTAAGATCGTCAAACATGAATTAACGGCAGAAGAAATCCAAGCTTCTCTGGCGGAGCTGGATACGCCGGAAATTAACTGACCCATCAGATCAAAGAATCTTGAATTGGCAGCGGCTTAGGGTCGCTGCCTTTGCTTTTTGGCCCCACGCATACATCAAATCCTATCCCAAAAACCATTGATTCTTTCCATGTGTTCTGCATGCACACACACCAGGATATGATGTTCCGGAGCCATTTTTCTTTCATTCTGTTGCTTCCCTGGCTATTGGCCTGTCAGGAAAAAAAGGCAGCCGCTGATCCCGTCCATAAAGCCATCATCTTTGCTGAGGGAATCGTTTCAAGTACCGATGCCAGTGAGTTTGACGTTTGCTTTGCTCCAGACGGCAAGAGTTTATTTTTCACACGCAGGAAAGAGGGTGAACCCCAAAAAATATGGCTGGCAAGCAGAACCGAGACTGGCTGGGGAAACGCACGGATTGCCCCTTTTTCAACGGATCGCGATGAATATGCCTGTTTGAGCCCCGATGGACAGCGGGTGTATTTTGGCTCCAGTCGCCCCGTTTCCGGACAAGAAAGTCAGGGCAATTTTGACATGAATATCTGGCAGGCAAGTCGAACAGATTCTGGCTGGACAAATCCCATTCCCTTGCCAGAACCCATCAATCAAATCCAACAGCAGGGTGAAGAATGGCCTTCCTCTAACGAAAACTTTCTCTATACGCAGGACGGTCGAACCTTCTTTTATGCAAGTATGCTGCGGGGCACCAGCAGCATTGACATTTTCCAATCTCAACTGGTGGATGGTCAGTTCTCATCCTCCGTTCGTATAGAAGGTCTTTTCCCTGGAAAAAATTATTGGACTTCCTCACCGGTTCTTTCGCCAGATGGACAATATCTTTTGTTCAATGCCTATGAAGCTGAAGGAGGCGCAGGTGGAGAAGACATTTATGTCAGTCGGAAGGAAGGGGAGCATTGGTCGCCAGCCCGTAACCTGGGTCCATTGATTAATACCGAAGCGGAAGAAGCTTCCCCTCGCTTCTCACCGGATGGACAATCGTTTTTCTTTTCCCGGGATCATCAGGCGAGCCCGGAGGCGGACGGTATCTGGAGTATCTATACCATCCCGACCACAGCACTACAATTGGACCAATTATTTACCAACTGATATGAAAACAAGCTACATCCTAATGTGTATCAGCTTCCTGTTACTTGGCGCAATGAATCTTCAGGCGCAGGAGATCGTCAGGGAAGGAGAATTGACCAGAAGCAGTAAAGATGGGGTAGATTTCTGGCTGAAAGATGGGCAGCCGTTTACGGGCTTCATCGTTGGTTATTTCCCCAATGGCAAAACCCAAAAATGGATCAGCATTGAAG
>JBCBZF010001253.1:0-1810 GCA_039815525.1 Bacteroidota bacterium
ACGGAAAAAGCACAACGGATACCATGGAAAGTACCAATGTAATGCCGACCAGCAATAAGAAGCCATCCTGCAAACTGTCTTCTCCAAATCCATCAATGGCATAGCGGGAAAGCCGGATCAACATCAGTAAAGAGGGAATAATGACCGGAAAGCTCAACACCGCCAGTATGGTGCTTTGATTTTCTGCTCGCGAAGCGATGGCGGTCATGAGGGTGAGATTGGCCGCAAGAGACAGGCTGCCCAGGGCCACGATCCCGATCAGCAGCCAGGGATGCGCAAAGTTGACTTCTCCCAGAAAGGCGAAAAGCAAAAGGGTCAGCAAGGCCACCAGAATGAGCAGGGCCGAATTGTAGATCAATTTGGCGACAATGATGCTGGCCGCACTGGCCAAACTATACAGGAGCAGAAGATTGCCTTTCTTCTCGCCTAAGAAACTTTTGGCCACGGCATTGATGGCCACAAATAGGATCATGATCCAGTACAGAATGTTCCAGGTAGCGGGGTTGAGTTGGTTAACAAAGGCAAGCGCAATCACCACGACCATGCTGAAGACGTAGAGGAGCAGGCCATTGAAAGCGTATTTCTGCTTCCATTCAATCATCAGCTCTTTGCGCAACAACACCCGGATTTCCTTTCCGTTCATGCGGCAAAGATAGGGAAAAGAGGTAAGAGGAGAGAGGTGTCAGGTAAGAGTTCTTTTCCATTAACTCACATCTGTCTCCTGTCTCCTCGCTCCTATACCAAAAAAGGCCCTCCGAAGAGAGCCTGATTTTCAGTAATAACCGAACGAAGCCGTTATCTGAAAGATTCCTGTTTAATTAGCACGCTTTATCTTTAGTTGACCATCACGACGAGGTACTTCGAGTTGCGCCAGAACGCTTCCGGATTTTTGATATTGATTCCGGTAACACGCTTGTCTTCACTGACCAATTCGTAGGCACCTTCTGGGTGAGGGGTAACCAGTTTTACTTTTTTGGCATCGAGAGGGATCATCGCCACCTCAGTGATATCGATCGCTGTGAAAGCGGAACGGGTAACTTCCTTGTTGAGGTTTTTCCCATCGATCACAGACTTTTCTTTGAGTTCTTTTTTCGAGCCAGCTACATAGAAGGCAGTGTTGATGGTTGCTGTTTGCTCCGCAATGCGGGCAGTTTGTTCATCAATCTGCTCAGACTGGGCACTCAGTTCTGCTGTTTGCTGTTGGGTACGATAGACCAATGTATCTCGCAGGATGGTCAAGGTAGAGTTTTCCGCCGTAAGGTTCTGGATTTCCAGGTCCAGGCTGGCCAGACGCTCTGTCAGCGTCATGATTTCTGCATTTTTCTCTTCCAGACGTTTGTTCAGTCCGGCAATTGAATTCCGTAGCTGACGATTCTTGACACTGCCATTGTCAACTTTCGCCTGCAGATCTTCGATCATGGTACGGTTCTGATCCAGGAGTTCGTTAATGCGAAGCAAATCACTGTTGATTTGTTCTTTGCTGTCTTTGCGCATCTCCGGATCATTGGAAGTCAATTCGATCAGTTCTTCACGCTCACGAATGATGTCAAGATTGGTTTCGAATTGCGTAATGGTGCCCAGCAAATCATTCAGGATCGAATCCTTGTTCATGTTTTGCTCAGCCAGATTTTTATTCTGTTGTTCGAGTTGCTTGATTTTGTCTCCATTGCAACCCCCCAGAATCAGCGTTGCAGCAATGGCTGCGAAGAAAATGGATCGTTTCATAATTTCAGGATTACATCTGTTCTTTACCTTCGAGTTTCATAGGCCAAAAGCTGTACCGATTCGGGAATGGAGGTCAAAAAGTATG
>JBCBZF010000618.1:0-4453 GCA_039815525.1 Bacteroidota bacterium
CACAGCTGCGCCGAGGACTGACATGGACTGCGGCGATCGCATTGGTTGACGTCTCCGCATGGCTGGTCAGGACTGGCGTTGTTATCCACTTCCTTCATCGTTGGTTGGTATGGTTGCAACGACCTTCGTATGGGTTGCCGTTGGGATTCAGTACTTTAATTTGAATCAAGGAACGACCCTCCATAATCGCTTTGATGACAAAATCGATCAGATTGGCCTGGATGAGGAGGATGGTCCGATTGAGAAATTTTAATCTATGCCCAAGCACATCCTGACATATCTTTTCAGTTTACTTCTGCTACTCTCCTTCGGGACGGTACAGGCTGACGATGTCGATTCGTCCGCGACCTACCGCATTGATAGCAGTACAGTCGATGTGAGAAGTTTTTCGGAAGAAAAACTCACCGCCTACCAGAACGATCCTGATTTCACCTTTGGAAGAATCCGGACCCGGATGGAGCTGAGCTTTTGGCAGAAATTGAGATATGAAATCTGGCGGTTCTTCGCCAAAAAGCGTGGTGACAGCGATATGAGCATCATGGAGATGATTCTCTGGGTGCTGGCCGTAGCGGTGCTGACGGTGATTCTGCTGATTGTGTTCAAGGTGATCAAACTGGATGTCAGGACGCTCTTTAGCAAACGGGCCAAAGACATTGGACCACAAATTGAAGACCTGACCGACAACATTGAAAAACTTGATTTTGATCAGTTGATCCAGCAAGCCCGTTCGGATAAAAATTACCGCCGGGGCGTGCGCCTCCTGTACATGGAGACACTCAAAGAGTTGACCCGGACGGGTTGGATTCATTGGCGGATCAACAAAACCAATCAGGATTATCAAAATGAGCTGCGAGGAACCGATTTGCAATATGCTTTCGACCAACTCACACTGCGCTTTGAATATGTCTGGTATGGTGATTTCCCCATCGATTCCGCCGGATATGATGAGATGGAACAGGTATTCCGCAACTTCCAAACGCAATTGAAGCCGAAAAGATGAATGGAACCCGACCATATAAGATCTTGCTTGGGGTCCTGATCGGCCTCTTCATGATCACCATGTACTTTGCGCCTCAGGAAGTGAAATGGCTGGAGTCTTTTTCAAATAAAGACAAAATCCCATTTGGCAGCTTTGTCCTGTATGACCTCCTGCCAGCTCTGTTTCCCCAGGCTGATGTGATTGATGTGGAAGAAGAGATGTACTATGTCTTTTCTGAGCAGGAAGAGATTTTTGAAAAAAAATCTGCCTACATCATCATCAACGACATCCTCCAAGCGGATGAATATGACATCAACGAAATGCTGGCCTATGTCAGCATGGGCAACTCCGTTCTGATTGCGGCCCGGGATTTCCCCTATGCTTTGCTTGATACCTTTGGCATTCGGACCCAGCTTGATTTTATCAGCAAGAAAGACTCGGTTGAGGCTGGTTTTCTGAATCCCGATTTACAGCATCGCCGAGGCTATGATTTTAGAAAATCAAACAGTGCCACCTACTTCAAAGATGTGGATACCAGCAGTGTGGAAGTCATTGCCCTCAACAACGAGAAACGACCAGCAGTGATTCGGATTGCCTTTGGACAAGGACAATTGATTCTCTGCAGTGCCCCCCGCATGTTTACCAACTTCCACGTTACCGGGGAAAAAAACTATGAGTTTCTGGAGACAGTTTTCTCTTATGTCCCTGTGGATACCGAGTTGGTTTTGTGGGATGAGTATTATAAAAAACTTCGTCTGGAACGCCTCAATGAAGATCAAAGCATCCTGCGGTTCATCACCCAAACCAAAGCTCTCAACTGGGCATGGTGGCTGGTGGTAATTGCCGGTTTGGTATATGTTGCATTTGAAGTAAAGAGAAAGCAGCGGATCATTCCCATTATTGAACCCCTGCCCAATTCCACCCTGGAATTCACGGAGACAGTCGGCCGTTTGTATTTCCAGAGCAAAGACCATAAAAATCTTGCGGAGAAAAAGATCCGGGTCCTGCTCGCATACATTCGAAGCCGTTATTTTTTGAAGACGCATCGATTCGACCGGGAGTTCATCAATTCACTGGCCAGCAAATCGACCATTCCGGTTGATGACATCCGCATTCTGTGCAATACCATCCACGCCATTCAGCGCAAAACCCACATTACTGAAAATGAACTGATCGACCTCAACATCATGATTGAGGCATTCTACGAGCATGGCGCACGATGAACTGACTTAAGAACATGGAAGAAAATCAATTACACACACCCGAAGAACAAAGCACTGCAGAGACAGATAACAAGGCTTTTGAAAGTCGCACGGAGTTAAACCAGTTTCGCGATGCCGTTGAGCAATTGCGGACCGAAGTGGGCCGCATCATTGTGGGCCAGCACCGCATGGTCGAGCTGATTACAGCGGCCATCCTGTCCGGCGGACATATTCTGATCGAAGGGGTGCCTGGCGTTGCCAAGACGCTGGCCGCCAAACTCATGGCCCGGGCCATTGATACGCAGTTTTCGAGAATCCAGTTTACACCGGACCTCATGCCTTCGGATGTGTTGGGAACCACCGTTTTTAATGCCAAAACCGCGGAATTTGAATTTCGTCAGGGACCAGTGTTTTCCAATATCGTCCTCATTGACGAAATCAACCGCGCACCTGCCAAGACGCAGGCAGCATTGTTTGAGGTCATGGAAGAACGGCAGATCACCATTGATGGTACCCGCTACCTGATGGAGCCACCCTTCATTGTCATCGCGACCCAAAACCCAATCGAACAGGAAGGAACTTATCGCTTACCTGAAGCGCAGTTGGATCGTTTCCTCTTCAAAATCGAAGTTTCATATCCCAGTGTGGATGAGGAGGTGCGGATTCTGGATGAATTTCACAGTCGCCAGGGGATCAACGATCTGAGCAAAATCAATGCGGTACTCAGTGCAGAGCAAGTGCGCATTGCCCAGAATCTGGTGCGCAGTCTGCACATTGATCGTAAGCTACTGACGTATATCGTCCAGATTGTGGACGCCACCCGCAACAGCAAAGACATTTATCTTGGCGCCTCTCCGCGTGCCTCCCTCAATATCATGACCTCCTCCAAAGCCATTGCAGCCATGCGGGGACGCGACTTTGTTACCCCAGAAGATGTCCAATACATCGCCGGTGCGGTTTTACAACACCGTATCATGCTCACACCGGAAAAGGAAATGGAAGGTGCGCAGCCTGAAGATGTGATACAGACCATTATTGAATCGGTTGAAGTACCGCGTTAACATCAGACCACCAGAATCAGCCATATGTTAAAGCAGTTTTATCAAGCCCTGTACCTCAATACCCGACTCTTCATCTTGTTGGGGGCTGATGCATGTCTGTTCGTAGCAGCTTTTTTTCTGCCAGGTCTGCTCATTGGGGCACAGGTGCTGCTGGCCCTGATCGTGATCCTGATGGTATTGGATATGCTGATGTTGTTTGGATCCAGTGGCATAGAAGCCCTGCGTCGCACGCCTGAAAAGCTCTCCAATGGTGATCAGAACCCGATCTACATTGAACTGTCCAATGATTACAATTTCCAGGTCGAACTGGACATCATAGACGAAGTTCCCATCCAATTCCAATTGCGGGATCTGGTTTTCAATCTGAATCTGGAGAGTGGACAGGCTCGCCAATTGAAGTATTTGCTGCGGCCGGTGGAAAGAGGTGAATACCACTTTGGCGCCATGAATGTATACGCCTCCACCCAAATTGGCCTGGTGCGCCGTCGCTACACCTTTGATGATGGCGAAATGGTGCCCACCTATCCTTCTTACATTCAGATGCGGCAATACCAGCTGCTGGCCATTTCCAATCGTCTGACGGAGGTAGGGGTCAAAAAGATTCGTCGTCTGGGACATACCAGCGAGTTTGAGCAAATCAAAGAATATGTACGGGGCGATGACTATCGTACCATCAACTGGAAGGCGACCGCCCGTAGCGGCAAGCTGATGGTCAATCAGTTTCGCGATGAGCGCTCTCAGCAGGTGTATTGCCTGGTCGACAAAAGCCGGGCCATGAAGATGCCTTTTGAAGGCATGACGCTACTGGACTACGCCATCAATGCGTCCCTCGTGCTCTCCAATATCGCGATTTACAAGCAGGACAAAGGCGGCGTCATTACCTTTGCCGATAAGATCAGTGCCTCTGTACCCGCCAGCAATAAAGCGACCCAGATGAATCTGATCATGGAAGTGCTCTACAATCAGACCACCCGCTTCCTCGAATCGGATTACGCGCGTTTGTATGGCTTTATCAAACGGAAAATTTCGCAGCGCAGCCTGCTGATCCTGTTCACCAATTTCGAATCGATTTCCGCCATGCGGCGGCAATTGCCTTTCCTCCAAAAACTCAACAAATCACATTTGTTGGTGGTGATTTTCTTCGAAAACACCCAGCTGCGGGATTTGATCCAATCAACCCCTAAGAATACCGAGGAAATCTATATCAAGAC
>JBCBZF010000306.1:0-6900 GCA_039815525.1 Bacteroidota bacterium
CAGCCAGCCGACCAGCGGGCGCCCGTCGCGACGCGCGGGGAACAGCTCATACCCGCAATGGCCAAGCGTGTTGCGAAGCATCATATGAGACACGAAAACCAGGATGGCCGTGGCTATAATCTGGTCGTAGATGATCCATTGATTTTTCAACATAGCTGTACCTCAACTGGCAATGAATTGCCTTCTGCAGGTGCCTTTACCATCAAATTTCGAAATCTGATCAATCCACTGACCCTGGATTTTGGAGATGGAAGCTGTGACAGAACTGCAACATTGACCTGGCGACAGAATGATTACGTCCTGAATCTTTAGTACCAACGATCAATCGTCAATTTTACATCGTTTTATCAACGCCTGCCCCTCCTCGGAGGGGCTTTTTGCATACTTGCCCTAAGTGCGCAATTTCATCATCTTTGCAGCCATGAAAATCCTGATCATTGGCTCTGGTGGCCGCGAACATGCCCTGGCCTGGAAAATGGCCCAGTCTCCCCGTTGTGAACAACTTTGGATTGCGCCCGGTAATGCTGGTACCGCCAGTCTTGGCACCAATGTCCCGATTGGAGTAAGTGATTTTGACGGCCTGCGTGCCTTGATTGATCAGGAAGGCATAGAAATGATGGTGGTGGGGCCGGAGCAGCCCCTGGTGGATGGCATTACCGATGCATTTGCCGATCATCCGGTTTTGGTTGTTGGGCCCAATCAGCGTGGGGCGGAATTAGAAGGGAGCAAAGAGTTTTCTAAGCGATTCATGCAAAAGTATCGTATCCCAACCGCCGCTTACGCCTCATTTGATAGCCATCAGATCGCTGAGGCAGAAGCTTATATCGCAAAACAGAGTTTACCGGTCGTTGTCAAAGCATCTGGTCTGGCGGCAGGAAAAGGGGTACTGATTTGCGAAAGCCATGCTGAGGCCCAGGCAGCTACGCGCGAGATGTTATCCGGTTCTTCCTTTGGAGAAGCGGGGACCACGGTCGTGATTGAGGAATTCCTGCAAGGCATCGAAATTTCCATTTTTGTCCTGACCGATGGAAAAGATTATGTCTTACTGCCTTCTGCGAAGGATTACAAACGCATCGGTGAAGGCGATACCGGTCTGAATACCGGTGGTATGGGAGCGGTTTCTCCGGTTCCTTTTGCCGATCAGGCTTTTGTAGATGAAGTGGAGCAAAGCATTGTTCAACCAACCGTACGGGGCTTACAGACAGAAGGCATCGATTATCGTGGCTTTATTTTCATCGGTCTGATGGTGGTCAATGGCAAAGCTTATGTGCTTGAATACAATGTCCGCATGGGTGATCCCGAAACTGAAGTGGTTTTGCCGCGATTGGAGGCAGACTTGGTAGATGTCATGGAAAGCGTTGCGCAGCAGAAACTGGACCAGCAGACGGTATCCTTTCGTCCCGAAACCTGCACCACGGTCATGCTGGTCAGTGGTGGGTATCCTGGAAAGTATGAGAAAGGCAAAGCCATGAGTGGTTTTGATCAGACCGAGAATTCTATCTTGTTTCACGCCGGAACCAAAGCGCTCGACGGTCAGATTCTGACCAATGGTGGCCGGGTTCTCGCGATCAGTTCACTTGGGCCAGATATTCAGACTGCTGTTGCTCAGTCTTTGGCCAATGCTGATAAGATCCAGTTTGAGGGAAAATTCTTCCGCCGCGATATCGGGCAAGACCTGATGGATTGAAGATTGAGAAGGATTGCCAAAAGTCCTGAATAGCAGTCTCTGCATGCGTCAAAATATTGACTTCGGCCAAAATCATCTATTTTTGCCCATCACGCTCAGCATCTTCGACCTTTAACCCAATCACATGCGTAATTTTTTGTTGCTGGTTTCAGTGGTGGCGATTTTTTCCTGCCAAAAACCGCAAAGCCAAACTGATCCATCCGTAGCCCTGCAAACGGGTATCTGGCGTGGTGCGCTCCAATTGAATGACTCTGTGGAATTGCCGTTTTTGTTCAATCTGACTGAGACAGCAGGCAAATGGGATGCGGTTATCCACAATGGCGAGGAGCGCCTGAATGTGGAGGAGGTAGCGCAAAAGAATGATTCCCTCTGGATTCAAATGGCGGTTTTTAATACAAAGTTTTTCCTCTCTATCCAATCTCCAACGGAGCTGACAGGCGTATGGCGGGACGAATCAAGAGGAAAAGACTATGCCATTCCTTTTTCCGCAAAACATGGTGAAAAAGAGCGATTTATCCTCAAAAAGGACGGCGAGACTACCCGGGTTGACTCCATCTATGCAATTCAACTGTTTCCAGTAGAAGCGGGAGCTGAAGCAGAGCCCGCTATTGGACGCTTTGATCAGAGTGCACAGCGCCTGGCGGGAACCTTCCTGACGGAAACCGGAGATTATCGCTATCTGGTCGGAGGGGTAGCTGAGAAGAAAATGATGCTGTCAGCCTTTGATGGCTCCCATGCTTTTGTTTTTGCCGCAGATATTGCCGACGACGGGAGCTTAAAAGGAGAGTTTTGGTCCGGTAGCCATTGGTATCAGAAATGGGGCGGTCAGCCAGATCCAAATGCCAGTCTGCGCAAGCCAGAGGATTTGACCTTCCTCAAAGATGGCTACGAACAACTGGCGTTCTCATTTCCGGATTTGGACGGACTGGCAGTGTCTCTGGAAGATGAATTTTATCAGGACAAAGTGGTGATTGTACAACTGATGGGTTCTTGGTGCCCCAACTGTATGGATGAATCAAAACTTTTTTCCCAATGGTATTCAAGCTATCAGAAAGAAGGGCTCGAAATTGTGGCCCTGGCGTTTGAACGTGGCTTTACGGATGAACAGGCAGCTAGTCAAAATCTCAAGCGTCTCAAAAAGCATTTTGGCATCGATTATGAAATCTTGCTGGCTTCCTTATCCAATAGCAAGCAGGAAGCTGCGGAAGCCCTGCCGATGCTCAACCATGTGATGTCTTTCCCGACCTCTATATTCATAGACAGGGAGGGGCGCATCCGAAAGATTCATACCGGATTCAATGGGCCTGGCACTGGAGATACTTACACCAGATCTGTAGAAGAGTACAGTGCTTTTCTGGAAAAGCTGTTGCGTGAGAATGATGGGCCAGTGGCGATGAAGTGAAAATCGAGGACTTCAAAACGCTTTCCTCTCTCCTATTTCCCTGCCATGACTTTGTTGTATTCGCTCATGTTGGACGGATCGACGTCCTGCATGAGTTGAATAAATTCCTTCTTGTCGTTGATAAAGGCTTTGGTGAAAACCTGCACCAATTCGTCGTCTTTGGCATCGAGGAAGGTTTTGGTCAACACCAACAGGGGATTTTGTCGATTGAGACGCTGCAATTCCTTGAGAGAGTCCATGATCGCTCGTCGGGCATTGTTGGGATTGTTTTCAAACTGATCGAGACCCTGGCGGTGGTATTTGTAGAGCATATTGTGAAACCCACGATAACGGCTGTTGGTAAGGTTTTCGATGATCCAGTGGCGGTTTCGGTTGTCTTCACTGGCACGCCAGCCACGTTCGTTGGATGCACTGGCCGCCAGGTTGACCTGCTCCTGGGCTTTCAGGAAAAATGGCTCACCACCATTGGGCGCGTAGCTTCCATAATCAAATCCCAGGGCGAGAAAGGCATAGAAATTCAGCAGTGCGGTCAGATTATCATTATACGTATTGTCGACGTAGGTCATCTGCTGGAAAGGCACATAGTTGAAGGTGAATTTCTTGTCAGAAATATTCAATAAGAGGGTCTCATAGGTGCTATTGAAAGCAGTGCGATAGACCTGCAGATTGGCGGTACAGATGAAATAATCCGGCGCCGGGCGACTGGTAACAATGATCTGCAAATTACAGCGAATGCGTTCCTGAGAGGTAAACTCATCCTTGGTCCACTTCTGAAAGTTGATGTAGTCAGAAATGGTTTTGCGCATGTCGTCAAAGACGGCTTTATCACTCTGAATTTGCTGGGCATTGATGGAAACATTGCAGAGCAATTCCTGCGCAGAAAGCGGCGTCAGGCTCAGGCAGGCAAGTAGCAACACAATGAGGATTCGCATATAAATTGATTTTACTGGAAATTTCACATTATCAGGCGGGAAGTCAAGGGGAAAAATCCGCCCTGTATTACGCTGTAATTATGGAAACAACTTGCTGAGATGTTGCAAAATGTCTTTGGCAACCTCTTGTTTCGATTTAAGGGGGAAGCTTTTTTCCTCACCCTGTTTATCCAGAATGGTGATGCGGTTGGTATCATGTCCAAAGCCGGCCCCTTTGTCCTGTAATGAATTCAGAACAATAAAGTCCAGGTTCTTTTTCTCCAACTTCTTGCGGGCATTGCTGTGTTCGTCCTGGGTTTCGAGGGCAAATCCAACCAGAATTTGGCCTTCCGGTTTTTGCTCTCCCAATTCTCGCAGGATATCGGTGGTACGCTTTAGGGGAAGATTCCAGTTGCCGCCACTTTTTTTGACTTTGTGTTCCGCCACATTTGCGGGGGTATAATCAGCCACTGCTGCGGCCATGATGATGGCGTCCTGCTCTGCTCTGTGCGCTTGCACGGCTTTGCGCATGTCTTCGGCGGAGCGAACCGCTACAAAGTGTACCCCTTCTGGTCTGGCCAGATTCGTAGGCCCGGAAACCAGGGTGACCGCCGCACCCATGCCGCGCGCCACTTTCGCCAGGGCATAGCCCATTTTACCGCTCGAGCGATTGGTCAGATAACGGACTGGATCAAGTGCCTCGGCAGTCGGCCCGGCTGACAACAAGATCTTTTTCCCGGTCAATGGACCATCCAAAAAATACTGTTTCACCGCTTCGAAAATGGCTTCAGGTTCTTCCATACGACCGGGGCCTTCCAGGCCGCTGGCCAGAAACCCATTTCCAACCGGTAATACCTGTACACCATCTTCAGACAATTGCGCAAGATTGGCAGTGGTACGGGGGTGGATAAACATATCGGCATCCATGGCTGGAGCGACCAAAACCGGGCACCTGGCTGCCAAATAAACTGCTGTGAGTGCATTGTCGCAGAGACCATGCGCAAATTTGGCCAGGGTGTTGGCGGTAGCAGGGGCAACAATCATCAGATCGGACTGTGTGCCCAGGGCAACATGCGCAGACCATTCCTCATTCCACAGACCGGAAAATACCTTCTGTCCGGAGAGACTACTCAAAGTCAGTTCTCCAATGAATTGCGAAACGGCTGGGGTGGTGACCACTTTGACGGTCGCGCCAGCTTTTTTGAGAAGCCGGAGCAGGTAGACGGCTTTGTAGGCCGCAATGCTACCACAGATGCCGAGTATGATGCGTTTGTCCTGAAGCATAATTACAAAAGCTGCGGACCTGATGGGACCGCAGCTTCAATTATATGATTGCCGTCACATTAAAGCGCATCCTCATTTGGATCGCGGAAATAGACTTCGTCGTCTAAAAACTCCTCTAGGGCAACCTGGGTTGCCTTGGGCTTGCGCTCATAAAAGCGGCTGATTTCGATCTGCTCTTTGTTCTCCATGACTTCCTCCAGATTGTCATAGGCAGGGGCAAATTCAGCCAGCTTTTTGGTCAGCTCGTCTTTCAAAGCCTGGGTTACCTGATTGGAACGACGGCTTATGATGACGAGAGACTTATAGATGTTGCCTGAGAGCGTACCAACTTTCTGGATGTCTACAGGCAGGAAATTTTCTTTTTTAGTTTTCATATCAGCAAACGATTAACGCAACAGATCTCTATTTATTTACTGGCAGTATCCGCATTTAGTTTCCCAAGGCTTTTGCGGGCTTTGGCATATAAGCTTTCTGCCTCCCGCAAATAGGTACTGTTTGGATAACGTTCCAGAAATTTTTCATACAACTCAATCGCATCCAGGTAACGGTTCTTCTTTCTTCGCTCAGTACTGATGTCTGCCAAAGAAACGGATGATTTAAACATCAGGAACTGGGCTTCTTCCCGATAGCGGGAATCCGGATACTCTTGCATCATTACTTCAAAAGCGGTAACCGCTCCTTTGTAATTGGACAACTTATAATACAATTTGGCCGATTCAAATTCCTTTTTGGCCAGCTTTTCCCGCATTTCCTCGATCAACTTATTGGCTTCATCAGAGCGTTCGGAATAGGGGAACGCATTGAGAAACAGCTGCATCTGGTCAATGGTTTTCTTGGTGAAATCCTGATCCAGATAGTAGGGAGCAGATTGCAGATAATAACAATAACCTACCCGGAAAGTACACTCTTCAGCCCGGGCATCGCTGGGGTATTGTTTGGTGTACTGTTCGAAGTAATAAGCTGCTACGACATACAAACCCTGGTTGTATTTGGCCATGGCATAGTGATACAGAATGTCCTTGGCTCTTTCTCCACCGCGATAGACATTACGCAGGTCCTCAAAGAGAAAGGCTGCTTTGTCATAATCTTCGCGATTGTAATAATAGAAGGCCGCAGAGTCTTTCTGTGCAGTGGTGCCTTTGCGTGACCAATTGGCGTACTTCTTATATTCTTTTGAACAAGAAGTCCCCAGCATGATCACAGTCAGGGCAAATACGATCCAGAGGCTTGATTTCATGAGGCGCAAAGTTAAGAAAATTTAGGAAATAAGTAGGATGCTGATATATTTTGCAGTGTGAACAACCATTGGGTCGCCTGGACACACTCTGATGTAATAGTCGTGAAAATCAATCAAATCGTTGCATGTTCCGCCTGAAACTCATCGACCGCTACATCGTCAAACAATATCTCGTCTCCTTTTTCTTTATTCTGGGAATGGTTATGGCCATCGCATTTGTGGTGGATCTGGTAGAGAAGATTGACGATTTTTTGGAGAAAGATCCCCCCATGATTGAGCTTTTGCGGGATTATTACGCCAATTTTTTCCCTTACTATGGCAATCTGCTCTCTCCGGTTTGTATTTATCTGGCAGTCATTTTCTTTACTTCGCGCATGGC
>JBCBZF010000162.1:0-8861 GCA_039815525.1 Bacteroidota bacterium
ACAGAGGAGAGGAAACGCCATGTTTTCTTTATGGTGTCTTAGCGAGCTGAGTGATATCAGAAAATGGCTTAGGCTCAATTCATTTTGTCTGAGAAGCTGAGCTGACCTTATTTCCTGAATGTCAATAAGCCAGTCTTCAAGGAAAAAAACCAGAAACTGCACCTGACAAACACTCTACAAAACCGCTTTTCAAGTGTTTAAGGGCATTTTTTTCCTTTCATCATCCCAACCGCTTCATAAAGCCCGGATATGATCATTCAGAACGACGGTCTTGTCCAACTGCATCTTTTTCTTGATGCGATATTTGGCCTGTTCAACCCCATTGGTCGTGATGTTCAGGATGGTGGCAATTTCCCGATTGGAAAGTTGCATCCGAATAAAGCAGCAAAGGCGCTTTTCATGATCGGTCAGGCTCGGATACAATTGCTCTGTTTGCCGGATAAAACGGGTATGGGTTTGGTCAAATACCATCTGAAACTGTTGCCAATAATCTTCCTGTTTCAATTCCCGGTCAATTTCGCGCATCAGCTTTTTGACACCGGAGGTCTGGGCCTGATCTTTGAGCAATTCTGTGATCTTTGATTTCAGGCCATTGAGCATTTCATTTTTATGGGCCGCCTGTAAGACCGACGCACTGAGGCGTGCCCGCTGGCTGGCAACGTCCTTTTCCAGGCTTTCATTGTGAAGACGCAGAATTTCCCGTTCTGATTCTATGGCCCGGGTACGGTAGTAAGCACGTTGGCGTTGCAGGAGAAAAGCCAGAATGGCCGCGAGCAGCAATAGCAAGGCCAGGCAAGACACACCATAAAACCAGCGGCTTTGCCAGAAAGGCGGTTCTACCTGTATCCGGAGTTGACGAATCCGGCCCAGATTCCCGGCGGGATCAACAATCCGCACTTCCAGACGATAGTCTCCAGCAGGTAAGCCTGAGTAACTGACAATATGCTCGCCTGGTCGGAGATGTCGCCATTGTTTTTCATAGGGAATCAATCGATAGGCATAGCCTTGACGGCTGGCTTCGGTGGCCTGAGAACTGGCCAAAGAAAAGGCAATGCCCCGGTCCTTATATGACAATTGTACCACACTTGTTGAATCATTGAGCGGCCTATCGAGAATGCTTCTCCCCTGGTGTTCACCAATGGGGATAAGTTGGTTAGAAATCGACAAATCCGTCAGAATCACCTCTGGCGGAGCCTGATCATCTGCCAGTCTTTCCGGCACGACCACGGCATAACCATTGGTGCTGCCAAAAACCAGGTGACCATTTTTGATTCGGAGCGCTGCTTTGGGATTAAATTCATTGTTCTTCAAATAAGGATCAGAGCCAATATGAACAAATCTATGGGCCATCTGGTCCCAGCGACTGATCCCCCCCTGGGTGCTGATCCACAAATGTCCCTCCGGTCCCTGTACAATACCATTGATCATATCGGAAGGCAGGCCATCAGCCTGCCGGTAGGAAACGATTTCTCCATTGGCAGGATTGATCCGATTGAGACCAGCATATTCCGTTCCGACCCAGATCATTCCTTCTTCGTCTTCGAAAAGGCAACGCAGTCTGTCTCCACTTAGCTTGCCGGCCTTACTGCTGTAATGGCTGATACTTTGACTATGTAAATCCAGACAGTCCAGACCTGCATCCTCTGTAGCAATCCAGAGCTTTTCACCATCTTTATTCAACAGAATATCAAGGATCATCACGCTGGATAAAGAGGTGGGTCCCGCTGACTCGCGTGCCTCATATCGCAGAAAATTCTTTTGGCCGGGCGGTAGATAATTGAGACCGCCCCCCAGGGTACCAACCCATAAACCTCCCAGAGAATCGACTGCCAGATCCCAGACATTGTTATGGCTCAGGCTCCCTGATTGCCCTGGCTCGTGTAAAAAATGCTGTTGAACCACTTGCTGCTGGTCCAAATAAAACAATCCCTTACCATAAGTTCCCAGCCAAAGATGACCATCAGGCGTTGTGGCAATGCTGGTAATGACATCTATCTGAGTTTTGTTTTCCCCAATTGGAATAGGCTCCACCTCAAGGTCTGCGCCATGATAGGCCAAACGAAACAGCCCGACACCATCCGTTCCCATCCAGACCGCTCCGTTTTGATCTTCACTCAACGCCAAAACAGAGCGCAACCCCATGAGCTGTTCCCGGGTATAATTTCGGTTGGACGCAAAAGAGCTTGGCACTGCGCGGTGAAGATTGACCCCTCCATTGAAGCTTGCTACCCAGAGGTTATCATGACGGTCAAACATCAGATCATATAGCGCATCGGTATTGAGGGTGCCGGGATGACTGGCTGAATAATGAAATTGTTGCCAGCTTTCACTGGTCGGATCATAAATATGAAGTCCTCCACCATCAGTGGCGGCCCATAATGCACCTTTCCGGCTGAGGGCCAGGTCCGTGATTAAGTCATTTTGAAGCCCTTTTTCGTCAGAGGATTGAAACTGTGCCACGATCTTTTCCTCCGGTAATTTCATCTGAAAAATGCCGTTTCCTGATGTACCGATCCAGAGGTCTCCATTTTTATCCAGACATAATTCCCGTCCAAATCCATCTATCTGATCCTGCGGTCGTCCCTCTACCTTCCGAACTGCATCCTGGATAGGATCATACACTCCGAGGCCTTTGCCAGCCGTTCCGATCCAGATCTTGCCTTCCCGGTCCTCTGCAAAATCAAAGACAAAATCATTGGCCAATTGTCGGCTACGGCCCTCACAATAACTGCACAGCTGCATGATAATCTGCCGCTCCGCATTCAATACCACTGCACCAGCGCCATAGGTTCCGATCCAGATATTGCCACGACTGTCCTGAAATAAACTCCGAACGCTGATCGTCTCCCAGTCAATTGATGGCTCTCCTTTTTGGGCAGGGAAAAAGCGCTGAAAATCATCAGTCCGGGGAGAATAAATACTCATCCCCCGGTTCTGATGGCCAATCCAAATGTCTCCCTTTTGGTCCTCTAACAGACTGAAGATGACATGATCACCAATCGAGCGAGAATGGGTGCTATCAGGAAAATATTGCCGAAAGGAATACCCATCAAAACGATTCAGCCCAAAACGGGTCCCAATCCAGATCAAACCACGCTGGTCTTCCAATATGCTATGGACTGTGGTATGCGACAAACCCTCATCTACCGTGAGGTGAGAAAAGGTAAAGCCATGATTGTTGTGTTGGGCGAAGAGAGAGATGGGAAAAAGCAGGAGGCCGGCCATCAGGAAGGCGACATTTCCCCATTGCAACAGCATGTCACAGATCAGGTCTTGAAACAGAATTTTATGATGGCGTTTTGTTTGCATTCCGATCAAGCGAATGTCCAGTTGTCAGGTTGGGTAGTAGTTGAATGCTAGTAGAAATATAGGCCTATTCGCCTGAAAAACACGGTGTCGAGGTTTCGTCAGGTATTCTGTAGGGCATTTGTCAGGTGTCATCTTTTTCAATTTGCCCAGACAAAGATGTTCTTACCCCAGAACAATACGAACTTCAAATAGATCACCCCTCATCAGGATCAATTAGAATCGATCGCTTTGAAGGTTCGCTTATTCCTTTACCCTAATCCTAAATCATTCATTTTATGGACACTACGAACACCCGCGTTCGTCAACTTCGCCGTTTTCTGGCGTGGAGTTGGCTTTGTTTTTCCCTGCTCTCATTTTCACAGGCACAAACCGTCACTCCCTGGCTGACAACGGGCAATCAGTCTCAGCTCATCAACCAGCAATCATCGGTTTCCTTTGGCAACAGCTCTTCCAATGCGTTTGCAGACATCAATCTGGATGCGACCCAAAGCTTTCAATCAATTGAAGGACTGGGATTCATGCTGACACAGGGCTCGGCAGAGGTCATCAGCGGCCTGTCCAGCAGCCAGCGCAACACCTTGCTGAATGAATTATTCGATCCAAATACCGGATTGGGTATTTCGATGCTGCGCATCAGCATTGGTGCGTCGGACCTGAGCAATTCGACTTATACCTACAATGAAACCGCCGGAGATGTGAACATGAATAACTTCAGCCTCGCAGGGCCGGACCAGACCTATCTGATTCCCATTCTCCAGCAGATTCTGAGCATGAATCCCAACATCAAGATTCTGGCGACGCCCTGGACTGCACCTACCTGGATGAAAACCAATGGATCTTTTACCGGAGGGAGTCTGAGCAGCTGTTATTATCCAGCCTATGCGACCTACTTTGTCAGATACCTTCAGGAGATGAACGCCAATAATATTCCGATTTGGGGCATTACGCCGCAAAATGAACCGGAGAACCCTTTTAATACGCCCAGTATGGTCATGACGGCCAATGAGCAAATAGCCTTTATCAACAATCACCTCGGGCCAGCCATCGCCAACTCAGGTTTCAGTCCGAAAATCATTGCTTTCGATCACAACTGCGACAATCCCAACTACCCCATTACAGTCTTAAACAACAGCAGCTATACTGATGGGGCCGCTTTTCATCTCTATGGTGGAGACATCTCAGCCATGTCCCAGGTACACAATGCAACTGGTAAAGATGTTTATTTCACTGAACAATACACCGATGTCAATGGCAATTTCAGTGGCGATCTCAGCTGGCATATGCGCAATGTTGTGATTGGTTCGCTCAATAATTTCGCCCGGACCGTGCTGGAATGGAACCTGGCCACGGATGAAAACTATGGCCCCCGCACCCAGGGTGGCTGTACCGAATGTCTGGGCGCACTGACCATCTCCTCGAATGGCAGTATGACCCGCAATGTCTCATACTATATCATTGGACAACTGGCCAGGTTTGCAAATGCAGGGGCTACCCGTTTCCAGGCCAGTAGTAATAACAATTTGATTCATGCCACTGCCCTCCAAAATCCGGATCAATCGAAGGTGTTGCTGGTGTACAATGATCGTTCACAAAGCACCACAGTCAAAGTAATCGAGGGTGGCCAGGCTTTTACCTATTCCATACCGGGTAAATCTGCTGCTACCTTCACCTGGAGTGGCGGTGGAAATGGAGGCGGGAATAATGGCGGGGGCTTCAGTCCAATGCCCGGAGACTACAATATTCTGGCCCGTCATAGCGGCAAAGGTCTGGATGTTGCAGGCTCTTCCCTCAGCAGCGGCGCCAATGTCGTGCAAAACACCATCTCGAATGGTGGTGGTGCCAATCAGAGATGGCGCTTCGAAGATGCGGGAGCAGGAAATTTCCACATCAAAGTCAGGCATTCTGATATGTGCTTAGCTGCGGCCAACAACCAACAAGCAGATGGAATCAATGTGGTTCAGAGAAACTGCAATGGTGCCGCTAACCAGACCTGGACCGTAACTGACTTAGGGAATGGTTACCACAGCATCACCAATCTGCACAATGGCAGGGTTCTGGATGTTGCAGGGGTGTCCACGGCAAATGGGGCCAATGTACAGGTATGGAGCAATTTTTCGTCCGATAATCAGCAATGGGAACTGGTTCAAGTCAGCAATTCCAATCCCCCGCCCCCGAGCCAGGCATATTACAATATCCTTGCCCGCCACAGTGGCAAAGGACTCGATGTAGCGGGAGCCTCGACCAGTAGTGGGGCCAATGTCGAGCAATACGCAATCTCCAATGGCGGCGGTGATAATCAGCGGTGGCGTTTTGAAGATGCCGGCAATGGCAATGTCTATATCAAAGCAAAGCATTCTGATATGTGCCTTGCGGCAGCGAGCAACCAGCAAGCAGACGGCGTCAATGTGGTACAGAATAGCTGTAATGGTGCAGACAATCAGACCTGGACAGTTACTGATTTAGGTAATGGATACCACAGCATTACCAATCTACACAATGGCAGGGTACTCGATGTTGCATCTGCCTCAACTGCCAACAATGCCAATGTGCAGCTATGGACCAATTTTTCGTCTGATAATCAACAATGGGAATTGGTGCAGGTTGAAGGGGGCAATACAAGATTGCGCAATTCGCAGACAGATCATTTGATGGAAACAGTAGAGTTGGATCTTTTCCCCAATCCTACCCGGGATCGTATGGTCATTCGTTTGTCTCATGCCTCCACGATTCAAAAGATGGAATTGATTGATCCCTGGGGCAAAAGTATTCAGGTGCCAAGGGTCCGCCAGACAGTGGATGAAATCACCATCTCACTGACAGCGCTTTCGCCTGGCATCTATTTCCTTCGGGTCAGTCTTCCCAATCAGCAATTGGTTCGTCGCATTCAACGCCTGTAAATGGTGGGAATATTCGGGAGACATGACGAATGATCATATACTACAAGTCAGTGGTTTGGGAGGGTATTCTTCCAAACCACTTTTATATATGATCACCTCCTATCAATTGACCAATCAAAGCCTGCCTGAGCATCTGTGCCAACTTCTCTCTCTCCAGCGGAACCGGATTGGGATAGGGACGGGCCAATATCTTTTCAACCGTAGGAGAAATTGCAGTTTCCTTATATCCAATCTCCTGCAATGACCTTGGCGCCCCAATGTCTCGGATCAATCCGAGGAGTGCCGTAGGTGGAAATGTATGGTCAAATACTTGCTGAAAATCTTGTCGAATCTTTTGGGACAGGCCTGACCATTGATAGGCAAAGGCAAAAGGCTGTAAAGCCGTGTGGACACTGGCATGATCCAATCCCAAACTCCCACCCAGAATGTGGGCCGTTTTGTGATGCAGCGCCATCGATACCTCGCCAAGGCATTTGCCAGCCAACCAGGCCGCCTGTAGGAAGTGCACATTGATCTCTGCAGTCAAGTTTTTTGCTTTCGCCAGCAACAACAAGCCTTTGCGCAACCGCTTGATGCCTTCCAATGCCAGATGATAGGTCATCGGATTATTGGGCTGAGCATAGACCGCTTCGATCAGATGCGCCATCGCATTCATCGCACTTTTTCGGGCGATGTCCAGCGGGAGTTGTTGCGTCAAAAGCGGATCGTACAGTACCCAGCGGGGTAGGACCAGTACATCCCGGCCGGTTTCTTTGCCATCAGGACCGCTTATTCCCCAGATATTGGTCATCTCTGATCCGGCATAGGTGGTCGGCACTGCCAGAATGGGTAAGCGTGTCCGCAGGGCGAGTGCCTTGGCCAGGCCAATGGCTGAGCCGCCGCCGATGGCCAGCAGGACGGTGGCTGAGGATGCGCTGCATTCTTTTTCAGCCTCATCTACCAGGGTCAATGGCACCTGCGGTTTGACACGCGAAAAGTGGATCACATTTTCGCCCAGCATTTCCCGCAGGCGCTGGACATGATCCTCCAAACGTGCACTGGCAATCACAAAGACACTGACATTTTCAGGTAGAAATTCAGAAATCTTTCCGGGGAAGCTAGCGTTCTCAAAACACACAGTTTGAGTGTGTTGCTCATATTGAAAAGGTGCCATCATATAAACAAAACCAACAGCTACTTTCCTTGTTTTTATTAACCGCATTTGGCACCATGACAACGCAAAAGACGGCATACCAAGCGGCATGCCGTCTCGCAACAAAATCCTATTTACCTCAATTGATTTTTTCTACCTCAAAGCCGATCGCAACCTCTTTATTTCCTTTTTTAGAGACCAGGAGGTATTCCTGCCCCATTTTGATGTCCTTGATCATGATGTTACGTTGCGTCCAGCCAAATTTATCATCGATGAGGCCTTTCTTCGCAAGATTGATCTGGACATTGAGTCGCAGCGAAGCATTGGCCAATTCGCCCTGGATGTTGTACTCACGGTATTTACCAATCTCATAAGCACCGTAGAACGTTTTGCTCTCCGCCCCATCGCCTCCGTTAACCGAAGACTTCAAATCTGCTTTGATCAAGATTGGTGCTCCACGACTGATGTCCAGCATACGGGGTTTTTGGCCCTTCATATCGCGGATTTCCACATTTCCGGATTTCCCTTTTCCAATCAGGCGAATCCCGGCTACACCATACATATCTGCCGAGGCATCAAACAAATTGTTAGGTGTTTTGGTGTAGAGTTTGGTCATCGTAACCCGATAGCGGGCTTTATACGGATTGGTCGTTTGTGAGGTAGTGCTGCTGGTGCTGGTTTGCAGCAAGACGCGGGATGGTACTGTTGCTGTGGTAACCAAGCGTTTTGATGTCGTAACCCCCCAAATGATGCCGCGGTGGACTGCGACTCTGAGAATGTCGCTTCTGCTCCCACGAACAACATTGAATCTACTCGCCCGCGGATCCCATTTGAACACGCGTTTTGAGATACCAACCACATACAGGCTCCCCGTTGCACGATCAAAGGCAATGTCAAGTCCTTTTCCTGAAAGGGTTTTACGAACGCCATTCTTGACAGAAATAATGGTTTTATTCCGTTTCAGAATCCAGTAATCCCGATCACTGCGACCGACGATGGTTTGGGCGTCGGCCGTACTTTTGGTCAAAGCAGTCCAGTTGCTGTTTTTGACATAGCCGACCCCTCTTGTATTAGTCATCAATAGCTTTCCGTCAAGGGTGCAGTCAAGATCAGAAACATCCACACGAGTCGGAATTTGTCCCTGACGGTTGTATACTTTTGAGTCGCCAGTCCAATGGGCTTCACCACGGCGATCTACCGTAACATATCGGGCTTTTTTCTGCGCATCAGCGACTAAGATCCTCTTACCCGTACGTGCATCATATCTGAATACGCGTCCGTCCAGACCACTGAGTACGGCCTGACCAGAGACCGGATTTACAGCGACATCCTTGGCCTGGGTTTTCAGTACTTTGAAAGTTTGAGAGAAGAGAGAATGGGAAAAAATAAGCAGTAGAAAGATGAATAGATTTCTCATGAATCGATTGTTATTGTAAAGGGCGTTTTTGATTGATCACACTGATGAGTGATGCAAAGTCAGTCTGGGTAAACAGCCTTTTTCAATATTCTTTCAACAGTTACTC
>JBCBZF010000650.1:0-4245 GCA_039815525.1 Bacteroidota bacterium
GAGATGCGAGGAGCGAGTTAGACTTTTCTGTCGATTGCCAACTCTTTCCTTACACAAACAACAAAATCAGTGTCAAAACAATCCCGCCCAGGGTGAAATACATACCCTTCCTGAAGATGCTGGTTTTGGGACGGAACATCCAGAATGATGATATCACAAAGAAGAAGAGGGACACACCAAAGAAAATATTCAGAAAAAAGAGTGGATCACCGCTTTTGGCTTTGTGTAATTTTGTCATGCTGCCAAGTAGCAGAGGCAATTCTTTTTTGGTGTACGCCACCTCACCGGTTTTCTGATTATAGGTTCCGACCTTGAAGTGGAGGATATCACCTTCGGCATTATCCACTTTGAGATTTTTGATGCGGATTTTTTTACCCAATGCCTCTGCAGATAATCCTGGATCAAGGGATTTTTCTATCAGGTTTTCCTGCTTCAAAAGATCAGTATCCCGAAACACCAATACAATTCCACTCAGCGCATAAACCGCCATGATGCCCGCCAGAAAAAAGCCCAGATAGCGGTGAATCACCCGCATCAGCAGACTGGTTTTCATATTACTCATACAATTGTTTAGAAACGTTTTCTACCCGAGAATTCCATGGCCTCTCCTTTGCCGAAGCCATAACTAAAGCCCAAAGTTATGAAACGTCCCCGAAGACGACGACTATAGAGAAAGAATTCGGGTTGTGTGGTATTGCTTTCACGAATGCGGGAAGCAAAAATGTCACGGATGCTCAGATTGAAGACGCCCCGTCCTTTCAGAATTTTCTTGCGTAAGCCCAGATCAGCAAACAATTGATCCGAGATGATACTTTGCACGGTTTTGACCCTTGATTCGTAACGACCAGTAACTTCAAAATCAATTTTGCCTGGCAGTTTGAGTTTGGTGGTCAGCTTTCCCGACCACTGGTCTCCGTCAAAGTCAAACACTCTTCCCTCGAACGTACCCCGCCGACTGAACACGAGAAAGTTGAAATCACCGTTAAAGCCCAGCCATTTGGTTGGATTGTATTTTCCGTTTACCTCAACACCCGTGGCACGATTGGTCCCCAGATTAATGGGCATCACAACATTGACATTGTCTTCGAAGAAAGAGACTCTTTCGACCACAGCATCCGTGAAGCGATAATACACCCCCAGATTGAATGAGGCCTTTTTCAGAGCATAGATACTGGTCAGCTCCCATGAATCAGTAAACTCTGGCAACAAATCAGGATTACCAGTACGGATGCTAAAGTTGTTACGGGGATTGAAAAAAGGATTGAGGTCCCAGAGGCGCGGACGAAAGATCCGACGGGAATAACCAGCTTGTAAAGAGAAGAAATCACTGAATTTATAGGAAGTATGACCGCTGGGAAACAGGTTCCAGAACTTTTGCTGGTTGCCTTCATCTGTCGTCAGTAGCAAAGTCGAAAGATCCGTCTGTTCCAGACGCAGCCCCAACTTAATCCCCCAACGGTTGCCCTCAAACGCACCCGTACCATATACCCCCAGCACATTTTGATGATATTCAAAAATATTGGTCAGGGCCGGATTGACCACCCAGGCTTCATTCACCAGATTGCTGACGGAGAAATCATTGCTTACGTCATTGATCACATACTGCGCACCAGTCTCAATGCTAAACTCATCATTGAATGGCTTGGCGTAGTCCAGTTTGAACGTATAGCGTGCTTCCTGAAAATTAGTGCGCGTTTGTTGTCGACCAGTGAATTCATCGCCTACTGAGCTGATATTCTGAAACTCTGAGGCTTGATCCTTCCCAAAGAAATTGCCCAACGCACTGAACAGCAGATAATGCTCTTCATCATCTTCGAAGTCGCTTTTGTATTGGAGTTCGTATTGGTATTTGGGATTGGTGGCTTCCGTCACTTCGGTACGGTTCCAAACTGACTGGATGGTCCCCAGTGAATCGGTGAGCTGAAAATCTGTTTCCGAAGGCTGGTCTTCAATCTCGTAAGCAAAATTCCCGGACAGTGTGATCACATTACGGGGGTTGATGTAATAGTCAGCCCCGAGAATGACATTGTAAAAGTTTTCGTTGCGAAACTCCATGCCTTCACTGGAAATGGTGGTCCCAGTCAGCAGGTTTCGGTTAATAGACTCATTCTGATTGGGAAGTTCACGATAGCCAACCCCCAATTGGGTGAAGAGATTGAATTTTTCAGTACGGCGGTTCAGACTGAGGCCAAAGCTATGATTATGCGGGACGCCGGTATTGATGGTAAAAGATCCGTTGACCCCTTTCTTTTCGTCCTTTTTCAGGACGATGTTGATGATACCGGAGGTTCCTTCCGCTTCGTACTTGGCAGATGGATTGGTGATCACCTCGACTTTCTCGATCATGTCGGCGGTGATTGTCCCCAGGGCATTGCCCTGTTCACTGGCAATCACAGAAGGTTTACCATTGATCAATACTTGAACTCCCTGACTGCCTCGCAAGCTGATCTGGCCTTCAATGTTGACATTGACCGAAGGCACATTGTTGAGTACTTCCAGGGCACTGGCGCCGGTACTGCTGAGGTCTTTGCCTACATTGAATACCCGCTTGTCCAGTTTAAATTCCATCGATGACTTTTCTCCGGCAATCACGACTTCATCGAGCGTCAGATCATTTTCTACCAGCTCAATCTGCCCAAGATCGATCAAACCATTTTCAGGGGTAAATTCTTTCAGCGTTTTGGTTTGAAAGCCAATGAAGCTGATCTGGACCCAAAAATCATTCGTTTCTGTCTGGATTGAAAAGCGCCCTTCCTGATCTGAAGTTGTTCCTTTGATTTTCGTTTCCGTATCTCGTTCGAGCAACATCACGGTTGCAAACTCAATTGGCGAATTCTCTCCACCTCTGACGACTGCTCCTTTGATGGTGAGGCTTTGGGAAAAACCAGAAAAGGCGGCG
This sequence comes from Bacteroidota bacterium, assembly GCA_039815525.1. Taxonomy (GTDB): domain Bacteria; phylum Bacteroidota; class Bacteroidia; order J057; family J057; genus JBCAWW01. The sequence continues at coordinate 2,900 of JBCBZF010000650.1, forward strand.
AGGCTTACCAAAAGAAAAATGAGCGTAATTTTATGTTTCATGAATGCTTTGTCTCTTTTCCACAGAATCATGCAGGGACAAAATTACAATCCATCCAGAACGAGAATTTGTTTTCTTTTTGAAGTGGTTTTCTTTTCTACTGGCGAATATTGCGTACTATTTCCACCAATCTCTTGGCTCGTTCCGGGGAAAGGTTTCCAGTCCAATGCCCTCCTTCCTTCAGCCATGAACCCACAATCAGGCCATGGGCCTGCGTCACATATTCCGCTACATTGTCAGCGGTGATCCCGGAACCCACCAAAATCGGCAGATCAATTGCATCCTTCAATTGACGTACCTCAGCAGGGTCAGTGGCCCGGCCAGTGGAGGTACCCGTAACGATGATCCCATCGCTGAGAAAAAAGGCAGCCGCTTTGGCGGTCTCAATCAGGCTGATATCTGCGGTGATTTGATGGGAGCTATGCTTCTTTTTGATATCCGTTAAGACCATGATATGTTCCGCTCCAATGGCTTTGCGATAGCGCATCAGGTCGGCGGCGTCTCCATGCATGAGGCCTTCATCGGCAATATGTGAAAAGATAAAACCTTCGGCACGGATAAACTGGAGATCTGCAGCCAGGGCGACTGCAAGGGCATCCTGATTCGCACCCGCCAAAATCTGTATGCCACAGGGCAAATTCGTTTCCGCTTTCACCGCTTGTCCAATCATGGTCATCATGGCGGTAATCTCCGGATAACTGCCACGATTCGGATAAGGCACATCATGCATGTTCTCTATCATGATGGCATCAAAGCCGCTTTCAGCATAGATGCGGGCTTCACCAACGGCTTTTTGAATGATGTCAGCGGGAGAAAAACGGTGTTTGGGCGTGCCAGGCAAAGCCTGTACGTGAATCATTCCGATCAGAGATCCCTTAGGATATGGCCAGATTGGCATTGGCGTCTTCTGCGCCCCACTTGGTTAACATTTCCCGGAGCTGTGCAATTTTGACGGGTTTGGCCAGATAGTCATTCATACCGGCTTCCAGACAACGTTCGCGGTCTCCTTTCATGGCGTTGGCTGTTACAGCAATGATGATGGGGCCGTTTTCACCTTGCTCCATGCGGATGGTACGGGTCGCAGTGAGACCATCCATCTCCGGCATAGATACATCCATCAGAATCAGATCATATTCTCTCTCGGAGAGAGCCTTAACTGCTTCTGCGCCATTGTTGGCAATATCAATCTGATAGCCCATTTTGGCAAGCATCCGCTGAATGATTTTTTGATTAATTGGGTTGTCTTCTGCGTACAATATTGTCAATGGAATGTCTGTCGCCATTTGTGTGGAGCCGTTATTGTTGGA
>JBCBZF010000506.1:0-5178 GCA_039815525.1 Bacteroidota bacterium
AGCTTCTCCCCACTGATGGCCTCGAAGAAGACTGAGCCCAGACCATAGACGTCAGTTTTTTTATCAATCGAGCCTGCAGTATTCAGGACTTCCGGTGGATAATAACCAGCCATGTCCACTGGTTTGAGTCCTTCCGGAAGGGCCAGTTGGATGCCCGATACGTTTGTAAGATCCGCAAAGATAAAGTCAATGATTTTGGGGCTTCCCTCAGGGGTAAACAGAATTTTCTTAGGTCGGATATTTCCATGTACAACGCCGACGCGTTTGATACCATTGGCATCCGTGAATTCAGTTTTATGTGCAGCCGCCATTCCATTGCACACATCGATCGCCAGTTCTGCCAGCTCCTCTACGTCTTGCAAGCGATACATTCTTCGGTTGAACTCAATATCATCCAGTCGCCGGCCTTTTACCAGTTCCATGATGATGTACATCCGCCTTTCCTCATTGAAACGCACTTCCCCTGCATCATAAAACTTGACCACATTGGGGTGGTTGATTGCGTCTAAGCCTTTATAGCTATTAAGGATAAAAGATTTGAGTTGTTCAAAGCCCTTCTTGGCAAAATGTGTCACCTTAATGGCTCTTTCTTCATTCAGCTCCACGTGCACTGCGCGGAATACTCCTCCCATGCTTCCTTCCCCCAACAATTCCACCAGTTCGTACTTCCCGATCCGCTTTCCAACCAGCTCAATTGCTTTCAAGTGGGTGCCTGCTGTCGCGGCCTGTTTGCGTGGAACCAAAAATGGTTTGGTATGGTCCACCCCTACCCCGTCCTTCAGATAGAGCTTCCATGGGACGTCGGCTTTTTGATCTTCCTCCGTTTCCTCCCAGAAAATACTGCGTGTGCCAGAATCTGCTGCGATCCCACTTGGTCCATGATGCCCTAGTTGCATAGCAACTGCCTCTTCATAGGCTTCTTGCAGGGTCGCGCCACTGGCCAATCCCCGATAAAATACCCGCGCAAAGTCGGTTGCCTGTTGATCGTTGATCTTGCGGGAAGTCGCGATCACTGCTGCAACCTTCGTTTCCTGAAGCAATTTCATGTGATCCAGTGTCGCACAGCCATTGAGGAATACAAGCTTTAAACGATCTTGCGCACCGAGAAATCGTGCCAGGCCGATTGAAAAAAAAGGCCGATTGCCACCAGTCCCATCTTCAAGCCATAATTCATTTTCATCAGCATGACCACCATAGTGAAAGATAGAGATTCGGTTCTGATACCAATCATCCTGAAAGACTTCAGCAATCTCATCTGCGGTAGCTGCCGGGACGACTTTCAGGTGAACATGATTTTCTTGCACCGCTTCCTCCATCACATTCATGATGAGCTTTAGTTCAGTCGTCAGCGCCCGCAGGAAGCCATGTTCGGTCCTTTCATTGGCAAAAGCGAGAAAAACAACAGGCGGAAGAGTAGCTTCTGGCATTTTTTCAGATAAGAAAAGGTTCGGTCAGTGCTGGGCAATTTAATTAAATGCAGCATACGACCAACCATTTTACCCAGGTCTACCACCTTAGGATGTTGTGAAGTGAATTTCTCAAATCCAGGCATGGACAGTAAATTGCGTGGGAATTTGTCAAAAACCGAACTGTTGTTGTATCGTGTTTTCATCGGATTTGTATGGTTCGCCTGCCTGCTTCCCTCTTATGGAGTCGGACAGGTCCCCACGCAAGCGCTTCCCAGTGATTCCACCCAGACTGACAGCGCGCAAACGAAACGTGTCCAAATTTTGCATGCTGACCGCCTTAGTTTCCAAAAGGGCGAGGAGGACAATGTCCAAAAACTGATTGGGCACGTCCGCCTGAAACAGGATTCTACTTTCTTTTTCTGCGACAGCGCCTATCTGTACGAAGTTGGCAACCGCCTGGAAGCCTTCAACCGCGTCAAAATCGTGATGCCGGATTCAACCATTCTACGCAGTGAAAAACTCATTTACGAAGCTGAGACCCGTGTTGCCAAGGTATATGACAATATTCGCCTGACTGATGGTGATGTCGAGTTGGAGACGGACCAGATGACCTATTACCGGGAGGAAGAATATGGTTTTTACGAAAGGGGTGGCATTCTGCGCGACAGGGAGAATACCTTGAGTAGCCAACTGGGGTATTATTATGCAGCAGAAGATATGGCTTATTTCCGGAACAGTGTCAGATTGGAAAATGAAGATTTTACGCTTGACACCGACACCCTCGGCTATAATACAGAAACAGAGGTCGCTTTTTTTCTGACCTATACCACCATTCTAAGTGAGGATGGGGAAATAGAAACCAGTCGGGGGCGGTATGATACTGAAGCAAAGAAGGTGTACCTCTACGAGCAATCCACTGTGCGTGATTCCAATTACGTTCTGATTGCCGATACCTTATTCTATGACGAAGGGAAAAATTTCGGTCAGGCATTTAGCAATGTCGAAATTGAGCAGGATGACTCAACCTTAATGATTCTGGGAGAATACGGGGAGTTCAATCGTAAAACTGATGAAAGTATGATCACCCGGGATGCGGTGGCGATCCAGTTTATGGATGATGATACGCTTTATATGTTTGCAGATACACTGCGGTATGTGAAAGCATGGCGGCTGACAAAAGCCGTTCCCGTAGACAGTATTCAGCAAAACGTATCCCTGGTTGACTCATTGGTAAACGCCACAGGAGACAGTCTTGCCCTGGAAGACTTGCAATTGGATGCGGACTCAAGCGTGATTGCCATTGAAGATCCCCTCCCAGTTGCTGATAGTCTGATAAGCCCTCCAATCGGGAGCGATAGTCTGAACCTGGATTCACTCAGTGTAGCAGATGAAGCTTTGGTTTTTGACAGCACTTCTTATAAACTGTTCAAAGCCTACGGGAGTGTCCGCTTTTTTATGGGAGACATGCAAGGACGAACGGATTCCCTCCTGTACTTTTTTGAGGATTCTATCATTCACCTTCTGGATGATCCGGTTCTGTGGTCTGAACAAAACCAGATTACCGGGGATACCATGAAAATATGGATCAGGAATCAACAAGTAGATTCAATGTGGATAGGAGCAGATGGATTTCTGGTGTCCCAGGAGGAAGAAGTGGGTTTTAATCAAATAAAGGGAAAACAGCTACGGGCAAAATTTGCAGATAATGAATTGGTGCGACTGCATGTTATTGGCAATTCAGAAAGCATTTACTTCGCACGAGACGATTCCGATAGCACTGCCACAGACATCAAATACCATGGCATGAACAAAGCCCTTGCGCAGCAAATGACCATGTATTTTACTGACAATGAGCCAACCCGAATTGTGTTTACCTCAAAGCCTGAAGGAACATTCTATCCCTTTTATCAAATTGTCAATCAGCCTAATAAAATCGATGGAATGAAGTGGAGAATTTCTGAACGACCAGATAGGCCCCGAATTTTTGATCCGAGTGTACTTGCAGAAGGAGAATCTGATGAGGCCACAAGTACCAGGAAAGAAGTCTCCCCTACTCCACAATCTGATAGCGCCTCCGAACCTCAGGACGCTCAAAACCGTTGAAGTGCCACCATTCACTCATGATCATGTGAAAGCCTGCGGCACGCATGGCCCGACGCAGAATTAGTCGATTTTCGATTTGTTGCTGGTTTAGTTCCCCGCTTTGCAGATATTTTGCTTCAAAGCGTGGTTGCGCCAGTTTGCCAAAATAGTCAAAGGGCGTACCCATATCTACTATTCCGCTATCTATATGGGTGAGCCCCAAATCGACAGCAGCACCGTAATTGTGCATAGACCCTCCGCCACCAGGTGGCGCCACATAATTTTGCTGATCCGTTCCTTTCACAATATCCCACATTTGATATTGGACTGAACGGGGGCGTACGCAGTCGTATATGAGAAGCCGGATAGAAGGGTGTTCATCCTGTATCAAGCTATCTGCCCTGGCCAGCATTTCCGCAACCTCAGCTTGTAGATAGCAATCAGAGAAATCTCCATAGACATCAGCTTTCAGGAAGTTGTCTTCAGTAGAATACTTCATGTCTAGCCTGACATCTGGATCCACACTCAGAATATTGACCAGTCCCTGGGAGAGAATGGTTCGTTCAAGCAGGCTGGTATCTGGTTTTGCTAATACCGTTTCCAGATTTAATTCCTTACCTGGAGAGATTGTGGGGTTGCTTGAATCAACCGAGACGGAATCTGTTTGAGCTGATTCTTCCGTGGTGGTAGTTGCAGACTGGTCACAGGCAGTACTTATAAGCATCAATAGGCCGCCCAGCATAAGAAGGACATAACGCATTCGGCCAATTTACAATTCCTGAAATGAATATCCAGCCTTGAAGGGCAAGTAAGTCATTTGCTTCAGCATTTATGACACAACTTTTATCCTTGGTGGACAAGGGACTTCTCAGATCATTCGGAATGTGTATCTCCACCAAAGGCCCCTACTTCTCATCCTTCATCTTCAACATTTCCTGCTGCATTTCCATCACAATGGTAGAGAGTTTCTCAAGCGAAATATCAGGATCAGGAAAATCAGCGCTTAAATACATTTTTGCCCGCCAAACCTCACGTACGTCATTCACCTTAACGCTATAAGGGGGATAAGCAGTATTGTCTGAACGTAATTGGAGTGAGCTTTCGCCTTCGGTATCAGTACGATTGTAGACTCGCTTGTAAACCACACCTTCGGTTTCGGAGACCACAACATAAGTCTGGCCATCTTTTATTTCCCGCCAATCTTGCACGTACTCACCGATAATAACCGTACCAGAACGGAGCGGCAGCATCGAGTCACCTTTGATTTCAAAAGCGCGAAAAGTACCCGAGCCCAACATGGGAAGCTGGAACTTTGGTAGTTCTTCAATATACTCAGGATCAGCATATCCGTTTAGATACCCGGCGGAAGCCTGTTGCTGCTGGACCAGTTCTATGTTTTCCCGTCCATTGCCATCAATCGTGATCGGCAAAACCCTGAGCTTCCGCCCTTCAATGTCAATGCGGCCTCTTCCAGCTTGTCCCTGAAGTTCTTCAGGGGTATACTGGGACACATCTTCTTTGACAAGCAGATCAATCGATACGCTAAAAAAATCAGAAATCTTTTCCAGGGTCTCGTACTTAGGCGTAGCCCGACATTCCTCATAAGCACCAATGGAGGAACGACGAATGCCAAGATGATTGGCAAGCTCCTGTTGGGTCAATCCTTTGAGCTTACGTAAATGTTTCA
>JBCBZF010001110.1:0-2356 GCA_039815525.1 Bacteroidota bacterium
GTCGAATAACCAACTGCCCGCATCGCATAGCCGCCCTCTATTTTGGAGAGAAGATCATGCTTATTGGCAAATGGGGTACAAAAAGCCAAAGCCACACCGGCTCCATTGTCCAGGATAAATTCTCCTGCAATCTGCGCACCGTTTTCCAGGGTAAGCCTCCCATCAATGCTGGCATGGGTACCAACTTTTATGGGAAATATCTGCCCCGTTCCCTGATAAACAAATCCTTCTGCGGCGTAGATATCCATTTCAGAACGGTCATGGTTGATGCTCACCACATGATCTTTCAGAACATGATATCCGATGATACCATCAATGTCTCTTCCCAGGGCACATTCCAAATGGAGGAGATCAGGACTTTCCAGGTTGACTTTCTCCAATTCCAGGTCATTGATTTGGATGCGTGCATTTTTAATGACACCCACCTTAAAGGTTCCCGCTGCCCCACTGGCCATTTTCTTTTTCCGATTGGACAGATTAAGCCTTCGGGCCGTGGTGGCATTGATAGCAGATCCACCAGCGCCAGTATCAAAGATGAAGTCCAACTCTTCCGAGTCGTTGACTCTTAGTTTGATAAACATATGTTCTCCTTCCAGCTCGAAGGCCACGGTGGCAATTGGCTGAGCGGCACTGCTGATATTTCCAAGGCAACTGAGAAGCCATAATAGCAGAGAAATGAATAGTTGTTTCATGGTAAAAACCTATTTGAGATGCGTTAACCGATAAATGATCGGTAAGGAGGATGCCTTTCGCTTTGTGTTTAACTCAATTCGCTAGGCGTCGGTTTGTCTCACAGCCAGAAAAAATCTCCACTCAGGCTGTTTGTATACAGCTGTGCACAGATCATTCCTCAATTTTACAGACAGTTTTTTGTGCACTTGATTGCTCCTTCTCTCTTCACATTAGCGCGCTCACAGACAAATGGTGCCAAAGCATTCTGCGCTTACATTAAAATTATATGCTCCAGCAATAAGTCCCGGTATTGTTTTCCCAGGGGGACCATCCCCTTTTCCAATAAAACCTTGGAGCCATAAATGGACCGGACCCGATCAATATTCACCGCATAACTGCGATGACATCGGATCATCTGATTGGAGGATAGTTTCTCCAGAAAACTTTTGAGTGTGGTACGGACCATCAATCTTTTGTCAGTGATGTGGATAAAAATATAATTATCACATGCCTCCAGATAATCGATGTCCAGGGTATTTACCCGATCCCAGCCTGCTTTAGACTTTACAAAGATATTTTGGGATGTCTTTGGGCTGCGCGGGCTGATTCGTTCACCCGATTGATGCTTCAGCCTGGCGAATACAATTTCGATATTGGTGCGTAAATCATCCTCGGTAAAGGGCTTGAGGATATAAGCTTGTGGGGTAAGTTTTTTGGCTTCCTCCAGGGTATTGGGATCACTATGGGAGGTGAGAAAGATAAATGGAATCCTTTTATCCCTGAGACGTCCGGCAAGCCATAGTCCATTAGGTGGTGCCTGTAGATGGATGTCGACCAACACCAAATCTGGTTGAAGATGGACGATTTTCTCCAGTGCATCATCAGCTCGGCAACTGCTTCCTACTACCTGATAGCCAGCCAGTTTCACGTAATGACAGATCTCAGCCTGAATAATGGGTTCGTCTTCTACAATGTAAATATCATGTGCCATGTCTCCAAGCATTTTGAGGTACAGCAAACCATCCGGATTGCCCTTCGGCTTCAGCTTCCGCTTCAGCTGCACGCGGAATCGTCTTGATGTGGGTTAATGGGAAACAGAGGTTCATGATCATAAACGGATCGCTGCTGAACCTTAGCTTTCCATTTAGTTTCTCTGCAAAAACACGAATCAATTCAAGGCCATATCCCTTTGGGGCACCTGATTCAGGTTCAGGTAATGGCATGGTTGGAGGATTCTCAATCAGTAGGACCAATTCGTCATTTTCAAGAAAGAGCCTGATCCTGAGCCAGATATCCGCTGATTTTGATGAGCAATGTTTCAACGCATTGGTAACTGCTTCATTGATAATCAAACCAATCGGAAACATACTCTCTTCTTTCAGACGCACAGCCTCAATATTGATCGACACACCTTGCTTACGGCTCGGCCCGGCAATCCCATTGAGAATTTCTTCCACCAATTCGTGAATGTATTCAGCAGCATCAATGCTGCGATCATAGGTTTTAGGGATCAACTTTTCATGTACCAGTGCAATCGATCGAACCCGGTTTCGCATGGCTTTTGCAAAATCATCATCCATCTCATCATCTGTCTGGAAGAAAGTCATCCCTGAAATCATTTGCAGATTATTTTTGACCCGGTGATGGATCTCCCGGTTGAGATTGCCTTAGAACCTAGAACCAA
>JBCBZF010000531.1:0-5028 GCA_039815525.1 Bacteroidota bacterium
AGCCTTTATTGCTTTTCATGCTGCGATTGGCGTAACGGTTATGCAATACCCGGAGCCGGTCAAAAGGCTCAAAGAAATGGGGCGTGCATACATCAAATTTGCCCTGGAAAACCCCCTCTACTATGATTTGATGTTCATTATGCGGGAACCCATGAACTGCCTCAAGACAGAAGAACAATGGGAAAGAGGACATCAGACTTTTGAGTTTCTCAAGAATACGGTGCAGGAATGTATGCGGATGGGGGCTTTGCCCAAAGGAGATCCTGAATCCACCGCTCTGATGATTTGGTCGGCCATGCATGGCCTGGTTTCTTTACCAGTACGGGGGCGGATGCTCATGTTTGAGGGCAAAGACATTCATCAACTCATTTATAGTGCGTTTGAGGAGTTTGATAAGATGTTGACTGCCTTACATCGTCTTGAATCAAAGCAATAAAATTTTTTCGCAAAAAATAAACGCTGTTTAGACTTCAAATCTTGTTATGAAAAAGCCAATTCACACCATCTTACTTGGACTATTGCTGTTGCCGCTTTGGACCTTTGGTCAGGGAGGGGTATTGGAGCGATATGTCGATGAAGCCTTTGCCCAAAACCTGGGCTTGGGCAAGGCGCAAACCGATCTGGAAGTACAGCGTCTGAAAGTGGAAGAAGCCAAAGGCAAATATCTACCAACGGTCAGCCTGAATGCTTCCTACTTACTGGCCACTGGAGGACGTGGCTTGAATTTTCCTGTTGGGACGCTCTTCAATCCCGTGTATTCAACCTTGAATCAGCTGACTGGAGAAAATCAATTTCCGACTGATTTGGAGGATTTGGATATTCAGTTCACTCCGACGGATTTTTATGATGTCAGGCTGTTTGTTTCCCAGCCATTGTTCAACCCAGCCATTTATCTCAATCACAAAGCCCAGCAGGAATTGATCAGCGTGCAGGAGGCAAAAATTGAGGTGGCCAAAGCGGAATTGCGCAAAAATGTAGCCGTCAACTATTACAACTATCTCAAAACCTTTGATGTTCTCCGCATCTACGACAGTACCGAGGTGATGCTGGAAGAAGTACTGCGTTTTAACCGAAAGCTGGTCGAAAACGACAAAGCCACTGCTGATGTGGTTGCGACGGTCCAGTTTGAACTGGATAAGCTGCAAAGTGATCGGGTCAACATCCTGAAGAATCAGCAAGTGGTCCAGGCCTATTTCAATACGCTGCTGCACCGCCCATTGGATTCCCCGATTGAAATCGATCCCCAGCTCAAAGAACAGGCTCAACCACTCAGCAGCCTGGAAGAATTACAGGGACGTGCAGAGAGTGGCCGGCAGGAATTGGCACAATTACAGGCTGCCATTCAGGCCAACCAATATATCACAACCTTAAACCGTCGCAGTATGCTCCCCAGTCTTGGGCTGGAAATCAGCGGCGGGTATCAGGGAGAAGGCGTGAGTTTTGCCAACGACCAGCGTCTGGGAACCATCGCTCTGGGTATGAACTGGACGCTCTTCGAAGGCAAACAGCGTAAAAGCCGGGTCGCCCAAAGTCGGTTACAGAGCCGCCAATTACAAAGTGATCTGGAAATGGTCAAAGAGCAGATTCAGGTGCAGGTCATCCAATCATGGCATGGCTTTAAAGCGGCAGAAAGCAAACTCTTGTCTGAAAGATCTGCCCTGGTCAGCGCTGAAAAGAGCTTTCAGATTGTGAATAAACGCTATAAAAATCAGCAAGCCCTCCTGGTCGAGTATCTCGATGCCCGTACCCGCTATACCAACGCACGTATCGCACTTTCTCTGGCCGAATTCGATCTTCTCATCAGTCAGGCCGAACTCAAACGCGCCGTTCAATTATAAATCACTTTTCACACCCTATACATGCAAACAATGAAATCTTATCATATTGTTATTCTGGCTCTCGCATTGCTGAGTCTTGCAGCCTGTAAAAAGCCATATACAGAAAAAGCCAATCCTGATTTGTCAGATAAAGCTGCTCAGGCAGTCAGATTGGAGACCCTGAAAGTATCTGATACACCCTTTCCCATTGCGTCAAGTGGGATGGTGGCTTCTGAGTCTGAAATGAGTTTGTCATTCAAGATTGGTGGTATCATTCAGCGGGTTTATGTGGAAGAAGGACAAAAAGTGCGGAAAGGACAGCTCCTGGCCAGCCTGCGTACCACTGAGATTGATGCGCAGGTGATGAAAGCCCGCCAGGCGGCGGACAAAGCCAAACGCGATCTCGATCGGATTCAAAAACTCTATGCTGACTCCGCGGCAACCCTCGAAATGGTGGAAAACCTCACCACGGCACATGAAGTGGCTCAGTCCGATCTGCAGATCGCAGAATTCAACCAGTCTTACGCCAAAATCGTGGCACCCACCAATGGCAGAGTACTCAGGCGTTTTGCTGAAAACAATGAACTAATTGGGCCGGGTAATCCGGTTTATCGGGTGGCATCCAGCAATGGCGGCGGATTCATCCTCAAACTCGGGGTGTCTGACAAAGATGTGATTCGCCTCAAACTCAATGACAAAGCCAAGGTCAAGCTAGATCCATATCCCAATCAGGAAGTTGCTGCCTATGTATCCGAAATAGCTGAAGCCGCTGATCCCCGGACTGGAACTTTTGAGGTCGAACTCAGCCTGAAACCGAAAGGATTGACCCTGAAAAATGGCTTTATCGGGAAAGCCAGCATTTTCCCTTCCGAAGACAATCCTCATTTCGAAATTGGGATGGCCGCTTTGGTGGAAGGCGCTGAAGATCAGGTCAACATCTATGTTGCGACTGAAGATGAAACCAAAGCCCAAAAGCTGAGTGTCCGTCCTCAATACATTGGCGATGGCTATTTCACGGTCTCAACTGATCAACTGGATCAGCATGTAAAAGTGATCACTGAAGGTGCGGCATATCTCAAAGATGGCGCAGCCATTCGGGTAGTAGAAGCCCAGCAAAAAAGTAGTCTCGGTCTGTTGGATAAATAATCGTCCTGATCATGAATTTACCCAAAATTGCCATCAACAACGCCCCTTTCATCCTGATCATGGTTTTGATCGCGGTGGCAGTCGGCCTGCAGTCCTTTTTCAGTATGTCCCGCTCTGAGGACCCACAACTGAGCTTGCCAAATTATACCGTAGTTGTGGTATATCCTGGAACCAGTCCGGAAGATATGGAAGAACTCATTGTGGATCCGATTGAGGAAGCCATTGATGAACTCGATGATATCAAGCAGATCTTGACGGAAATTGAGGAAGGTGTAGCTGTCATGCAGATCGAAGCAAGTTTCGACATCAATTTTGATGATAAGTATGATGAAATTACGCGGGAAGTAAGCGCTGTTCGTCCGGAATTGCCGGATGGAATTGTGCTCCTCGACGTCAGGCAGTTTAAACCAGAAGACCGGGTGGTGATCCAGCAGTATGCGCTGACCTCAGAAGAAGCCGCCTACAATCGGATGTATGACTATGCTGAGGCATTTGAAGATATACTGGAAGACATAGATGGCTTGAAGGCCGTTGAGATTAATGCTTCGCCGGAAGAAGAAGTGCGGGTGTCATTGGATTTTCAGCGCATGGCCAATCAGAACATCTCTTTGCAGCAGGTGATCGGAATCTTACAGTCAAACAACGCCAACATTCCAGGTGGAGATGTCAATTCGCAAGACAAAACCTTTACCATCAAAACCACTGGCGGTTATAAGAGCGTAGCCGATATTCAAAACACGGTGATCTCAGCCGTCAATGGTAAAATCGTATATCTGCGAGACATTGCCGAGGTAAAAATGGATTATGAAGACCTTCGCTGGAAAGCCCGATATGAGCAGGAGCGCGCCATTTTCGTGAGTTTGAAATTGAAACGCGGTGCCAATATTCTGCAAGTGGCCGAAGAAGTAAAAGCAGTAGAGGCAAAGTTTGCAGAAAGCCTGCCTGCCAATATGAAATTGCATGCGTCATTTGAACAGGCACCGGAAGTGGAAAAACGCATAGATGACTTTTTCGTCAATCTGTTGCAGGGAGTGGTATTGGTCGGGGCGATTATCTTCCTTTTCCTGGGTTGGCGGTCATCTGTCATCATCATGACCATCATTCCTTTGTGTATCCTGATTGCTCTGACGGTATTGAATGGTGCTGGCTTCGGGCTACAACAGATCTCTATCGCTTCTTTGGTGATTGCATTGGGGCTATTGGTGGACAATGGAATCGTGGTAATTGAGAACATCAACCGCTTCCTGAAAGATGGCTATAGCTTGAAAGAAGCGGCTGCAAAAGGAACCGGGGAAGTTGGTTTCGCCATCATCAGTTCGACTGCCACGACTTTACTGGCCTTTTTCCCTTTGACACAATTAGGGGAAGGTGCAGGCGAGTTCTTGTTGTCTCTCCCACTTACGGTCATGTTTACCCTGATCATTTCCCTGATTTTGGCCTTGACCTTTTCCCCGATTCTCGCCAGTAAAATTCTGAAAAAAGATGAGGCTGGCAAAGAAAGAAGAGCGGACCGTGTGTTGGGTAAATTCATTGCCGGTGTGTATCGACCACTTCTCAATTTTGCCATGAAAAGAGGTTGGGTGATGGTCGCTGGCGCAGTCCTGCTGTTTCTGGGCAGTGTGAGTTTATTTCCCAGTATTGGGGTGAGCTTTTTCCCGACTGCTGACAAGCCTCTGCTCCTGATTGATGTAGAGGCACCCAGTGGAAGCAATTTGACGGCGACAGACCGCGCCGTTCGCTACGTAGAAGAGGTATTGGACAGCACTGATTTTGTGAAAAGCTATACTGCGAATGTCGGTCATGGCAATCCGCAGATATACTACAACCGTATTCCTGAACAATACAAAAAGAATGTCGGGCAGGTATTGGTCAATTTTAAGTCCTGGGATCCGGCGCGCTTTTATGAGACTCTGGGAGATTTGCGGACCGCTTTTGCGGACTATCCGGGTGCGAGGATTACTTTCAGTGAACTGAAAAATGGCGCCCCTGCCAAGGCGCCGATTGAGATTCGGATCATTGGAGAAGATCCTGATACCCTGAAACGGATTGCTTTTGATGTTGAAGA
>JBCBZF010000921.1:0-2948 GCA_039815525.1 Bacteroidota bacterium
CGACCCTTCCAGGCCCATGCTGGTCAAGTAAATCTTCCACAATTTGCTCCTTAATGCCTTCTTCCCGATGAAAAAGCTTCTCAACTTTATCAGGTTCAACCAGGGACTTGAGCAAAGTGGTCTCTGCTTGTCGTAGCGAGTGTTCATTCGATAGGCTTTCTACCAAATCCGCAACTGACTGATGATCATCTACTTCCTCACGGAAACGGCTCAATTCTGTGTAGCGGTCAGGATCGAGCAGACGCAGGCGGGCAAAATGGCTTTCCAATCCCAATTGCTCGGGGGTAGCGGTCAGAAGCAATAAGCCTTTGGCGATCCGGCTCAATGCCTCTACGACTGCATATTGAGGGCTGACCTCATCTTCCTGCCAATGCAAATGGTGCGCCTCATCTACCACCAACATATCCCATTCTGCTCCGACTGCATGACGCGCCCATTTGGGTGATTGAGCCAAAAAAGCGGTACTGCAAATGATGAGTTGATCGTCGAGAAAGGGATTGCCATCAGGAGCGCTTTCTTCCAAGGCCTCACAGCGTTCTGAATCAAAAATATGAAACCAGAGATTGAAGCGCCGCAGCATCTCCACGAACCATTGATGGACCAGGGATTCCGGCACCAGGATCAGCACCCTGGAGATCCGGCCTTTTAAGAGCAATCGATGCAAAATCAGGCAGGCTTCAATGGTCTTACCAAGTCCTACTTCATCTGACAATAAGACCCGAGGAGCGTAACGATGACTGACCTCATGTCCAATGTACAACTGGTGCGGGATCAGATCGATCCGCCCACCAATAAAACCGCTCACAGGCGAAGTCCGACGATGATAATCCATCTGAAGGGTTTCGCGGCGGAGGGCAAATAAATGAGGTGAGTCAAGCTGACCGTTTAGCAACAGATCTTCTACGCCATGTTGCACACTGACATCTCCCAATTGGACTTCGGACAGTCTCCTCCCCTCCCCTATATACCAAAACAGGCCGTCTTCTTCTTCAATGGCTTCTACCTTGATTGCTTGTCCTTCGGCATCCATGATGCTGTCTCCCACTTTAAACACCACCCGTCTGAGTGGCGCGCTGGCAGTGGCATACAAACGGGTTTCATCTGCGGCCGGGAAAAACAGCTGTACCCGCCCATTGCTGACATCGATGACAACACCAACGCCTAATTCGGGTTCTCCTTCACTGGTCCATCTTTGGGCGGGAAAAAATGTTTCCATGTACTCACTCAATTAATTCAGGGGTTCTCAGGTTACCTGGTCTGTAAAGTTGTCGAAAAATCTGGTGTGATAAACAAAAAAGGCGGCCCCAAAAGGGCCACCTAATATGTCAACTTGTTTCTTGATCAAAGATTAGTCAAGATCAAAGCGATCCAGGTCCATGACTTTTGCCCAGGCGGCAACGAAATCATTGACAAATTTCGCTTCTCCATCAGCAGAACCATACACCTCAGCAATCGCACGAAGCTCTGAATTAGAGCCGAAAATCAAATCTGCACGGGTCGCTGACCATTTTGCTTCTCCGGTCGCACGATCGCGGCCCTGGAAAACCTGATCGTCTTCAATCGCCTCCCAGGTCGTGTTGTAATCCAGGAGATTGACAAAGAAATCATTGGTCAGGCTACCAAGCCGTCCGGTGAAAACACCGTGCGAAGTCTGATTGTAATTGGTTCCCAGCACACGCATCCCACCAACGAGAGCCGTCATTTCCGGCGAAGTCAGGCGCAGTAGTTGTGCTTTATCAACCAGCAGTTCTTCTGCTGAAACACTGTACTTCTGCTTTTGGTAGTTGCGAAATCCATCTGCAATGGGCTCTAGAATAGAGAATGACTCTACATCCGTCTGTTCAGCAGTCGCATCGGTCCGACCCGCAGTGAAAGCGACACTGACATCATGGCCAGCGGCTTTGGCAGCCTGCTCGACACCTGCGTTGCCAGCCAATACGATCAGATCGGCCAAAGAAACTTTTTTTCCGCCGTTGGCAGCATTGAATTCGCCTTGAATTCCTTCAAGTGCAGTCAATACTTTTGCCAACTGGGTTGGATGATTGACAGCCCAGTCTTTTTGCGGTGCGAGACGAATACGCGCACCATTTGCACCACCGCGTTTGTCAGAATCACGGTAAGTAGATGCTGACGCCCAGGCGGTAGAAACCAACTCGGAAACACTCAGGCCAGTAGCCAGAATTTTTCCTTTCAGTTCAGCGGCATCCTGATCGGTGATCAGATCGTGATCAACTGCCGGGACAGGATCCTGCCAGATCAGTTCTTCAGCTGGCACGTCTGCCCCCAGGTAACGGGCCTTGGGGCCCATGTCGCGGTGGGTCAATTTGAACCATGCGCGGGCGAAGGCATCAGCAAACTCATCTGGGTTCTCATAGAAACGACGAGAGATTTTTTCATATGCAGGATCTACTCTCAGCGCAAGATCGGTGGTCAACATGAAAGGTGCGTGCTTTTTCGCAGGATCATGTGCGTCCGGTACAGTTCCAGCACCGCCGGCTCCAACTGGCTTCCACTGATGTGCACCCGCTGGGCTTTGGGTGAGTTCCCATTCAAAACCAAAGAGGTTTTCAAAGTAATTATTGCTCCATTGCGTAGGCGTAGTGGTCCAGGCACCTTCCAGTCCACTGGTGATGGTATCAGCAGCCAGGCCAGAGCCAAAGTTGCTTTTCCATCCCAGGCTCTGTAATTCAATCGGTGCACCAGCTGGTTCTGCTTCCAGA
Source organism: Bacteroidota bacterium (assembly GCA_039815525.1). Taxonomy (GTDB): domain Bacteria; phylum Bacteroidota; class Bacteroidia; order J057; family J057; genus JBCAWW01. The sequence continues at coordinate 2,721 of JBCBZF010000921.1, forward strand.
TAGGTCGCATCGCTGGCAGCGCCGTGGGTTTTACCAAAGGTATGTCCACCGGCAATCAATGCCACTGTTTCCTCATCATTCATAGCCATCCGGCCAAAAGTCTCGCGGATGTCATGTGCCGCTGCCAATGGATCAGGATTGCCATTGGGGCCCTCAGGATTCACATAAATCAATCCCATCTGAACGGCGGCCAATGGATTTTCCAATTCACGCTCACCTTCGTAGCGC
>JBCBZF010001078.1:0-2448 GCA_039815525.1 Bacteroidota bacterium
CCATTTAGTACTGAAAGTGGAAAAAATTGCTGGAAAGCCGTTCCTTCCGTTATATCTATAGTGCCAGAGGGTAATTCAGCATAGTGCCGGGCAAACGGTGCCACAGGCCAAACGCTGTATAACGTCCGAATTGTAAGCGAATCCAGTTGTCGGCCAATTGGTCTTTGCTCTGGCTGAGATCCAGGCCGAGATAGGGGAGATTGGGATTGAGATCAAAAAAAGGCCGCCAAAGCGGAATATCTGCCTCAGTGAGTTTTCGAAAGCGTAGACGCGCGCTTTGGAGTTGAAAGTAGGGATTATGCATCATTGTTTTGGTCTGCGCCAAAGGCGATAGACTTGGGAACTGGCAAAACGATTATGCCAGTAAGTGGTGAGAAGCTTTCTCCTGATTCATGGCTGTGGACGTCAAATCTTTTCAGGTAAGGCTGTATGCTGGAGTAAGAAACGTTCCATTGGTAAAAAACTCAGGTAGGCCTCTTCAATCAGGTCAACAAACGCGGCACTTAAAAACTCTTTCTCGCGAATGTCTCTGGTTGCCGTGATGGATTTGAGACGTAAGTATTCAATGTAGGGGTGATCCTGGGAATAACCGCGTGGTGCGGTTTTGAGCGCATCCTGAAAGCTGGTCATCCCACCATAAAAGGTCTGGAAATCTTCCGCCCGGACCAATTCATCGAATGCTTCTCCTCTTCGGTCAATCGCTTCCCGAAACGCCAGCAATTGTTCTTTATCAGGATTGTGCATGCCGCCACCCACAAAAGACCAGCTCACGCCGATGGCAAAGTAGAACAGTGATACCCCCCTGGTTTTTCCCGCTGGCTCACAGGAAAAAAAGTCTTTGTAAATGGGCTTGTCTGGATGAAAACGGCGGTTGTTGTTGATACGGGAAAGCGTCTGTTTGGGACTGACCATCCCAAAGTGCGGGTTGTGCTCTGCCAGTCGACTCAGAACCAGTTCCACTTCCTCAATCCAGCGGTCTTTGGCTGCATGATAACGCGCCCGGTTTTCATCCATCCATTCTTTACTATTATTGAGGGCAAGGTCTTTGAGGAAATGGAGGATGTCTTTTTTGCTGGCCATGAGGAATTGATAAAATGGTCTTCATTACACATAGCTAAGACCATTTATCGAGCGGAAAAGTTTTGCAAACCGCCTCTTATTCTTCTTTCTCTCCACTTTCCGCTTCCAACCCCCGGAGAAGAGAGTCCTGGTCAATGGAGAAAGGTGGCAGCAAGGCACTGCTGCAATCGAACCCAATCGATTCATAGATCTGGGCCAATTCAGCATCTTCCATGGATTGAAAGGCCAGGAGTTCGTCTTGACTGTAACGACTCTGGACCGTGTCCGCTGCGCACGAACAAACAACACGATGACGAGCAGGAAAATGTAGGTAAGATCCAGATCAAGGAAGAAATAGAAGGTCTCAAAGAATGATAGCAGACTGATGCTGCTGCGATGCCAGGCTGGTTTTTTGGGGGAATGAAGGTTTGGGTAGATGGTGAATATATATGAAGCCTGGATGATCCACAATCCTGGAATACACTGATTGACCGTCAGGATAAAGAGATTAACCCGCACGCATTTCATTCATCAGCCGCATACTTCTGAATTCAGTCGGCTTCAGCTGCTCGATCTTTTTGAAACTGGTGCAGAAATATTCATAAGAATTAAAGCCGCATTCGTATGCAATTTCCTTGAGGTTGAGCTGATTCTTGAGGATCAATATTTTGGATTGGCGGATGCGTTCTTTCAGGATGAAATCTGCGGGAGAGGATTCCGTGGCATGTTTAAAGCGTTTGAAAAAAGTGGTCAATCCCAATCCTGATACACTGGCAAGCTGCTCGACTGAGATTTTATGCTGTAGATTCTGGCGAATGAATTCAATGCTCTTTTGAATGTCTTTTTGGGCCACTTTTTCTTCAAAATTATCCCGTATCAAATAGGCCGCCGGACTTTGCATCACCAACAGAAACAACTCTTTCATGATCAAACGGGTGATCAATTGGTTACCCGGTGTATTTTCTTGTAAGCGATTTTCGTAGAGCCGAATGAAGGTGTCAACCATTCGTTGCGAATTAGATACGAAATAGTCCTGCTCAATGACATGTCGATTTGGGGTGAAAATTTGTTTGCCCAGATCATCAAAAGACAATTCCTCATAGAAAGATTGAAGAAAGGCTGGATTGACTTCCAGCACCAGACATTTAGTGGGATTGTCAAAAGATGCATTGGGGATGGAGACTGTCTGTACTTGCTTCCTTTCCGGGATAAAGAGTGTGCCAGGGAAAAATTCAATTTTATATGCGGCCCCTTCCACTGTCTTATGCCCTGAAACCATCAAGGTCAGGACATAGTGTTCAAAGTAAAACTTAATGTCACGGCACACACAATTGGTCTCATAAACCGACAACTTTCCATCCAGTAGCGGGTAAGTTGTGCCTTTCTCAA
>JBCBZF010000409.1:0-5983 GCA_039815525.1 Bacteroidota bacterium
ATCATGCTCTGGCTGATGCGCCTTCGGTTTTTGCCCCTGAAATCAAGCAATCTTCTTTTCAAATCGATCAGACTACCTTTTTCATTCATTTCCACGGACAGTTTTTGGGAGGGGAAAGCGTCGAAGCAGAAGCAAAAAAGGTGATCCAGAAAATTTGTGCTGCGCAAAAAGCGGTTTTTGGGGCCTTCCCTTTCGAAGAATATCACTTTATCTACCGCTTGCTGCCTTACCAAATGCGTCATGCGGTGGAACACAGCAACTCGGCCAGTTTTGCGTTGCCATCGACCATCACCAGTGCGCCCAAACGGATTCTGGGTGGCCTGGGGGGCATCACCAGCCACGAATTCTGGCACGTTTGGAATGTCAAACGCATTCGTCCGGCAGCCATGGTACCCTATGATTATTCCCAGGCACAATACACCCGTCTGCACTGGTTTACGGAAGGGGTGACCGATTATTATGCCAATCTCATGCTGGTACGTGCAGGCTTGCGCGATCAGGATTTTCTCTTCAACCAGCTTAGCAATACCATTACCCGCCTCGAAAATAGCTTCGCCGCCACGGTGATTTCTCCTTCCTCATCCAGTTTCAACAGTTGGTTGGGCGACTCCCCATACCGCCATCCTGATCATCAGATCTCCTACTACACCCTCGGGACCCGGGTGGGGCTGCTCATCGATCTGAAACTTCGGGGCATGAGCGACAAGAGCCTGGATGATGTGTTTCGAAAGATGTATCAACAATGGCAGACCGATGGCAGAGGTTTGGCTGAAAATGAGGTGCAAAAAGTCCTGGAGGACATCAGTGGTGAGAGCTGGCAGGACTTTTTTGACCGCTATGTGCATGGCACGGAGTCGGCTGATTATGATGCTTTGCTCAAAGCCTTTGGTTTGGAGATGAAAGTGGAGGAAAAAGAAATGGACGGCTTGCAAAAGCTGGGCGTCCTCAGGACGCAGGAACACAGTCGGGGCCTGATTGTCGAGCGCATTCATCCGGGCGGAGATGCCTTTGCTGGTGGATTGGGCAAGGATGATCTGATCATGGAAGTGGACGGGCAAGGCGTCGCCAATCTGGATTTAACCGAATATTTCGCCAAATTGAAGAAGGGCGATCGCATTCGGATAAAAGTGATCAGTGAGTTTGATGTGCGGGAGGTGGACATACGCTATGAAGGGAAATATGTCTCGCGCACTTTTTCGATTCAGCCCCGTAAAAAGATCAAGGACAAACAGCGGGCTGAGCTGGACAGTTGGCTCAAAGGCTGAGCACACATACACAAGCATGAGTAACACACTAAAAAAAGGGAAGGCCCTGGTGATCGTCGCCATCATCATGATGACACTTCCCGCGCTTTTTGCCGCCTGGTTCGGGGTAAATGGCGGAGATCCTTTTGCGATTGTCGCCACCGTCTTTTTGTTGTTGGGTTTTTCCGTTCTGATCATTACGATGTTCATTGGGAATGCTCCGGCGCGCTACAGCCTGATCTTTTATTGTGTATTGATCATTGGCTTTCTTTCCTTATTGATGGATAAATTGGACTTCAGAATTGGAATCGTTTTACTCATAGGCTGGTTCTTTTTCCCCATCGCCATCATGACACTACTACCGACCCCCAAAGTCTTTTTTTATTACCAGCAGACGGGAGAGGATAAAGGCGTGAATTGGAATAAAAAGCTCAACCAGATTGGGAAAAAATAATCATACACTTATCGCTGGGAGACTGGCCGCTGAAACATACCGGAGATGATGAATCCAAGCTTGAAAAGAGGACGAATATGGGTCCTGAGTGCTTTAGCATTTATGCTCTTGACTGTATGTATCATTGCCATCAACGTCATATTCGTCAATGGTCCATTTTCAACAATCCAACTGATAAGCTTCGTACTGGTCGTAGGGTTTTCAACCCTTCTTTTCTATCAAATCTATCGCGGGAAACGTGTAATCATGTTTCTGGTTTTGGGATGTATGGGAATATTGGAGGCCTTGGCCGTGTTGGTGCTCTTTGTCGACCTGCGAAGCCTGGATGTCTCCATCATCGGCCTGCCAGTGGTTTTTGTGATTTTTTTTGCACCGATTGGGATATTGTTGTTGATGCCCTCAGCCAGAGCCTTTCTTCGCTACCAGCGGGAAGGGAAATCTGAGGCGGAACATCTGGAACAGAAACTGGAAGAAATTGGACGCACAACAGAAGCAGGATCATGAGCCCTGAATTGATCAAAGGACGAAATTGGACCATTGTGGCCATTGCCTTGATAGCAGTGGTGCTATCGGTGTTCATCATGATGGTCATAATGGGCGGCGATGCAGTAGAAATCACCGCGATTCTCTTCCTGGCCATCATCTTCGGGGCATTCGTCTCCGCATTTTACAACGGAAATGCTGCCGCCCGTTTTACACTGGTTTTGTTTTGCTTGGTGATGGGGATCTGTCCAATTGTTTTTTTGCCCAAAAACCTGCTTGCTTGGGTGGTCCTGTCGATCCTATTGGTTTTTTGTCTGACAGCAGCGGCGATCATGACGCTGATTCCCTCTGCCAAAGCCTTTTTTCGGTATCAGGCCAGTGGAAAAGACCAGACGGATTATTGGGATCAAAAATTGACGCAAATCGGACAGAAAGAGAAACTCTCATCACCATGAATGCACGTTTACGAAGTGGCCGCAATTGGGTCATCCTGGCTTTGGTCATCTTATCCATTCCTGGCTGGATGATTGTGTATGTTTTGAGCCGGTCGCCCTATATGAATGCCCGCGGCATCATCATCACGGTAGCCGTCGGACTGGTGGTCGGCTTCTTGTTTTACCTGATGTATCGTGGCAAGCGCTTTATTCTGTATCCGCTTACAGCACTCTATGCTTTGTATGGGATCAGCAGGATCTTGACCTCTACCCGAGGCATGGCAGAGTTTTATGCAGAAATATTCCTGGTTTCTATATTGGAAGGTTTATTGTTCATCGCGCCCTTCTGTATCATGCACTTTATGCCTTCCGTCCGGGCGTTTCTGCGCTATCAACGAAGCGGTCAGTTTGAAGATCATGAGATGGAGGAGCGAATTGCGGAAATTGGGAAAAATACCATCTTGAATGACCATGCTAAGTGAGAAAGCAAAAATTGGTCAAAAATGGGCCTGGGGGTTCTTTCGCCTCCAATTATCGATGTTTCTGATCGGTTTGGCTGTCGGATCGGTCTCTCTGATCACAACATTGATCTGGGCCATTTGGCTGCCTGGCAGTTTTCTGTTTGCCAAAGGCTACAAATGGACTGAGCGCATCATCAATGGCGTACTGGCCTTAATGATGTTTGGCGGTGTGTTTGGCCTGATCCAGGCATTCAATTGGCGGAATCTGATCTTCCTTGCTTTTCTCGGCCTTTCCCTGGTCATATCGATGCTGATTCCTGCAGTTCATGTTTATCTGGAAGAAATGTCGCATAAACGAAAGCATGGTGTGGGCCTCGCGGAAAAAATTGACGAGATTGGAAAGCGCAATATCTAATCACCTGAACCATGAACACACAAATTGAGCGGGGAAAGAAATATCTCATTGGCATCTTCATTCTGACCATTGCTCTCTTGATCGCGCCAATTGTCTCAAATGTGATCCTGAAAACAGTTGATCAGACGGCCATCCAGAATGCTTTTCGATGGGAGCTTGCAGTTTGGGTCGCAGTGGCAGCTTTCATGATTCGTGGTAAAATTGCCGTTCGGAATATATTCGTGGTATGGGGGATTCAACTGTTGATTTCCGAGACTTACCAGGTCTTTACGACTCCATGGTCTCAGGTACAGATTCCGCAACTTCTGTATATACTGCTGTTAATTGCAATGATGACGATCGTGATACTTTCACCCGCCATCAGAGCCTATCTTCGGCACGCCACAGCATCCACAATCAAAGACCAAGAGGTTTTGAATGAAAAAATTGATCACATTGGAAAGCAATAAGGTGAATACACAAATTGACAGAGGGCGAAAATGGATGATTGGGCTGATGGTCGGTTCTGTGCTGACAAGAATTGCCTCGGTTTACAGCGTCATCCCACCAAAAATTCTGGTGGGCCAGCAGATTCTTGGGTTCTTCTACTTGCCAGCCATCTGGTTGGCTTTGATGTATCTGGCATATCGTGGATTCATCCGCGCCAAATGGGCGCTGGTGGTCTGGATCGGCTTGATCACAGCTTCCTATGCTTATGGATTAGCAAAAGTAGAAACATGGTCATGGATGGAGCATGAGCTATTGGTGTTTGTGGTCAGCTATGTTCTGCTGGCTGCGATGCTCCTGTTTTCCCCCGCCATCAATGCTTTTTTGACTGACGCCCACAGAAGCCTAAAAGAAAACAATGATGATGTGCTGGGGAGCCTGTTGGGGCGGTCCCGATAGATGCCATAAACGGTGAGCTTACCGACATCCCTGCATTCAATATCGCAACAACCAGCTCCTGCTCGTGCGGTCCCAGCCGATGTCTTCATTGTGTTGCTCCAACGTATATCTGACTTCGATCCCCAATTCATTTTCCAGATAGTCAATGGTTTCTATGTCCCAGTCGCAGCCATACACACGCAGTACTTTCAGGCTTTTCATTTTCTGAAAGATTGGTTTTGCCTCAGCTAACGAAATTCGGTTGAAACTGATATCCAGCATCCATACATGCTTCAAAGCACTGATGCTGGCAGGGAGTTTGGTGAGTCCAAGTTGTTTCACACCCAGTTTCCTGAGTGTTCGGAATTGCCCAAATTGATCTGGTAAACCCGTGATGGGGTCCTTTACCTGATAGTCTGGCCGATTGATTGATTCTGTCGGAAAGTTTCCCCAACTGGAGGTCCCGACTTTTCCATCTATACCTGTAATCAGTAAAGAACCTGGCTGATACCTGTGTCCAACACTTTTATGCCATTGATGAAAATCCTCTACTGTGTTCAGGGGGACAATGTCCTCCCAATAGTTTTTGATCCGATAAACCATGATCTCTCTTGGGGGAGGAATTTTTCGGATAGAATGACAGGCAAGCTGTGAGATTGAGATGAATATTCCCGCAGTCAGGAATGCCACAGAATGGGTGAAAACGATAACATTTTTCTTGCCACGAGCCATCTTCGAGATTCTATGAAGATTACATGCCATATCTCAACAACTGACTTCGGCTATTTCGGTCAACTCCTGTGTCTTCATTATATTGTTCAATCGTATACCTTACTTCGATCTGAAGTTCATTTTGGAGATAATCAATTGTATCCTGATCCCAATCACATCCATATGCCCGAAGGACTTTCAGGCTTTTCATTTTCTTAAAAATCGACTTGGATTTAAATAGCGAAATCCGGTTGAAGCTGATGTCCAACATCCAGATATGTTTGAGAGAACCAATACTGGGTGGAAGAGATTGCATGCCCATGTGAAAGATCGTGAGTTTCCTAAGTTTCTTAAACGGCTGAAAAACGTCTGGAAACGTGTGAATTGCATACAGGATTTCATATCGGGGACGATTCGTGCTTCCTGGTGGGAAATCACTCCATAAGGCACTTCTGGTTTTTCTGTTGATTGATACATTGAGCGAGGAAATATTTTTCACGTCTTGATGCTGACGAATCCATTCAATGAATTCTTCGCCTTTGTCAATCAAGACGGTCTCCTCCCAATAATTGCTGATCCGGTAGACCATGATTTCTTTGGAGGGGATCGCTTTGTGGCTACTGCTGCAGCTGATGAACAGCAGAAAAGAGAGTAATATGCTAAGTGTATTTCCCCTCTCAGATTTCATCTTACTGCACAGTTGAATCTATATATAAATGCGATTTCGGTTCTCTTGAAATACGAAAAGAAAATGCTGAACAACAACCAGCTTAAAAATGTGAAACGAGTCATATAAATTATGTTTAATGGTTAAACTGGAAAAGCATTTCCAAACCCGTATGCATATCGCATCGGGCAAACATTCATAATTCTCTGACTCGCATGGGAAGCCCCATACGGAGTGCTTAGTGCATTGA
>JBCBZF010000972.1:0-2782 GCA_039815525.1 Bacteroidota bacterium
GATGTCATCTCTCATGGCCCGGATGTCTTCGGAAAAAGGCGTAGCGACGATGGGTAAACCAGCCGCCTGATATTCATGTACTTTGAGGGGATACATGGCTTCGGTCAGTGGATTCTGAACAAAAGGGATGATCGCACAGTCTGCGCCAGCACAGTAGGCAGGTAAGTCTTCCTGTGCTCTGGGACCCAATAAACTCACATTGGAAAACACTTTCAGGAAACGCGCCCTGGCCTGATCCATAATTGGACCGACAAATACAAAATGGTACTTCCGCATTCTGGGAATGACTTCCTCCAACAATGCCATATCAAGACGGAGATCGACCGAGCCGATGTACAAAACGATCTTTTGAGAACCTTCAGAGATCGGAGAATCTTTCGGAGGAATATTGCGCGCCTGTGAAAAGAGAGAAACGTCAGCAGCATTGGGCAACAGAAAGTTCGGCTGTTGACGGCTTGTGCCCCACTGCTTTTGGAGTGCGCTTGAGGTGAAAAAAAGGAGATCTGCCTCTGCCATCCTTCTGGCTTCGAGTCGTGGACCATGACGCTTGAGCCAGGGCGTATACCGAATGTCATCTACACAATAGTAAGCACGCAAACGGGCTTGTGAGAGGGCAGGCAGCTTCAGGCTGTCGAAAGGGTTGAAAATGTTGAGCAGGATAAAGTCCCTGATCTCAAACCGCTGGATGATTTGCTCCAGAAAGGCATTGAGGCGGAGAGCCCGTCTTTTGGCCAGAAAATCATACAATAAACCTGAGGGGAATGCATTTACGGGAAGAATAGCCGGTGGGACGAGAGGATAAAAATCCTTTGGTTGATCTGCCATCGGCAGGAGTACATCCTTGTTTCGTATCCTACGGGCAATCTGTGGATCGTCTCTGCGTAAAAGAAAGTCCTTGTGACTAAAGGGGAGCTCAATGTAAAACACCCGGCATTGACTGGCCAGGGCCTGGGAGAAAGATACCGCCGTGGAACGGTTGAGTGCATCAGGTCGGGCGTGCCCCAATACGATTACATCCGGTTTCCTGCCCTTCATTTCGCGATGGTGGCAATGCGTTTCCAAACCAACGCAATACCGCCCCAATACGCTTTTTGCGCGTAAAAGAGCGTGCGGAATGCTTTTACATTCAGCTTGCGGTAGAGAATAATCTGATTGACCACGAAAAGAATGCTAAAGGTTAGCAGGGTCGCATAAGCAGCACCCATGACGCCCATGTCCCAGACTTTGATAAACACGAAATTGAACACCAGATTACAAACGGCACTGATCATGACCAGCATGAAGTTGACCCGTGGATGGCCCATCGCATCCATCATGGTACCAAATTGTCTGGCAAAAGGAACGAACAGGCCAAACAGCATGGTTACCCGCAGGACCGGTGCGGCATCCAGATATTTATCCCCTGCGACAAACCATAAAACTTCTGTCGGGAAAATCAGGACCAGGATGATCATGGGAACAATCATCGCCAGCAGTATACCCACCGATTTTTCATATAATTTCTTGAGTGAGCGCTGCCCCTTGGTTTCAACTTGCCGGACGCTTTTGGGATAGACAATGGCGGCCAGTGATTGTGTAGGTACTTCTACAAGATTGCTAATTTTGATTGCGGTGTTATAAATGGCCACTGCGGCTGGAGACACCAGGAAAAAGAGCATCATCTGGTCAATGCTTTTGATAAACATTGATGCAATATTGGTCCCCACGACATATTTACCGTAGCCAAACAGCCAACGAAACCAGTTGCGGTCCAATCGGGCAGAGAAGATGAGATATTTCCGGCCAAATGCCCAGGAGACCAGGCCTCCAACCAGGGCACAGATAATTTGGAAAACAGCCAGATTGCTGAGGGTCAACCATTCACGGTTGCCGAAGTATCCATACAGGACAAAGCCGAAAAACATGCCCTGGCGAATGACATTGCTGAAAAAGATCCCCCTGAAATCGAAATTGGCTTGCTGGATAAAATTGAACTGGAAAAAAGGAATCAGGGAAATGGAGGTGAAAATGTACCAGTACAATAGCTCTGCCAATTTACTGATGCCATCAATCTGAAGTGAGGCCTGTGTCAGGACAAACAGGCCCAGGATGACAGCGACAAATAAGGTCAGTAGTATATTGAGGACCAGAGATGCAGTGTTGATCCGGCCTTTGACCCGATCACGGTCAGTCCCGGCCAGGAATTTGATCAGTGCGTTTTGGATCAATCCCATGCGGGCTACTTCAATGACAGCTGAGACGATGAGGAATAGCGCCCAGATGCCAAAGTCTTTTTTACTGAATGCCCTGACCAAAAAATAGAAACCACCAAAGCGGAAGAGCTGGACAGCAACCCTTTCCATCAGGGTATAACTACCTGATTTAAGCCAATATGTACGTTTACTATCCTTCACGCAGTGATGTAGTCCTCTGCTTTTTTATCCAATTGCATGAAAGGGTAGAGAAATACCAAGGAGTCAAAAGCATTTGAAAGGTAATCATTTTCGAATATTTGAAGCAAACGCAGGGTTTGCTTACATCGAACCAGATTGAAATAAAGCCGGAATGGTGCGAATCAAAATCTGGATGTCATGCCATAAATTTGCATTATCAGCATACGCGACATCCAACTGCTTGCGCTCTTCCGGTAAAAGATCGTGTTCTGCCCCTCGCCAGGAAACCTGCCAAAGTCCAGTGATACCAGCCGGTGCCAGAAAGCGTTTGGCCCAGTAGTCTGTGGTCAGTTTTTCAGCCTCGTATAATGGCAATGGACGGTTGCCAACGATAGACATATCCCCCCGCA
>JBCBZF010001023.1:0-2624 GCA_039815525.1 Bacteroidota bacterium
ATCTCGCTTTCAACATCAGAATGAAACGTCAGGCTACGCCTCTTTGTGGCCCAATCTCAGCTACCGTGATGGATGTCAATGATCCGGACAATCTTGGCCGGGTACGGGTCAGCTTGGTCGGTGATCCTGAACAGGCCATTTCGCCCTGGTTGCGGGTTCTCTTCCCTTATACAAGCTATGGAGGGGCTTTCCTCTGTCCGAAAGCCGGCGAAAAAGTTCTTTTGCTTCATGAAGGCTTCTCGATCGCAAACGACGCCTACATTTTGGGAAGCTTCTATTTCGGGAGCCAAAATGCGGAGATCTGGCAGGAAGCTGATGGGAAAATCGCTGGCATTGCCACCGAAAAAACCAAGCAGATTTTTGACGATACGGAAGGCAGCTTATCCAGAGAAAGTACCAAAGAAATGAGCACCGCAGATGAGATCTCCATCTCAGCTGAGAATGAGTTCGCCCTGGCGGCGAAGCAGATCGGCTCCATCGATGGTGGACAGAATCTGGACATCGGTGCCAGCATTGTGCATATCAACAAACCTTAAGCTTTTGGTGATGCAAAGCTATCAGACAATCAAAGCACAGTTTGAAACGGATTTCGCCCAAAGAATGGGCATGAATGTTCGGGACATTCCGAAGGAATATCGGGTCATGCTGGACTTGCAGGCCTGGGAGATGACGAGCGTCTACACAGCAATGGAGGAACATCGGCGGAAGCAGGCTCGCGCCATGCAGCAGCATCAGCAGCCGGCGATTTTTCCACGTGTGAAGCCTGCTCATGCAATTGCTTATTCCCGTCCGGTAGATGGCAATCAATTGCTTTCCCAGGACAAAGCTTTTTCGATTGAGCAGAGTGGGGGAAGAAAAATTTCACGTTTTACACCGGTATTGGCAACTGAGATTCACCCACTCCAGATTCAGTATGTCGGAAGGGGAGAGGCAATGATGGAAGTGAAAGAAGTCTTGTCGTCTGGCAAAGAAAAATTTCGCTTCAATCAGCCCCTGCATCCGGGGGAGTTAGGGCTGGGGATCAATGGACCGATTGATTCTCTGTCAGGGCTTCGTGTGTTTCTGGATTGGCAGGAATTGTCAGCTGAAAAACAGGAAGTTCTCAAAAAACGAGTCCCGGCGATTCGACTTTTCTGTGAAGGCCATCCGCTTGAAACGGCGATGGGATTTGGAGAGGCGGATGGGCCGAAGGCACCAGCTGTGTACGATGCCGAAGGCATGCGGCTGAAAATGCTGGAGCAGCAGATCGTAGATCACTATGCCCCACATTTTATCCGCATCCTGGAGCGGACGTTCATTCCTGAAAGTACGACGCAACAACCACCTGAACTGAAAGAACAGCTTGACGAAAAGAGGTGGGCGGAGCATTTCACCGAACCTTTGATTTGGATTCGGGTATTGTTCCCCGTTGGTTTTGGACCGGAAGAAATTCGTGCCACCCGTTTTGCGCTGAATGCTTTTCCTGTCTGTAATCGCTGGGTGCCCGAAGGGCAGGATTTTGTCATTGACAAAACGGAGTTCACCAAATGCCTGACCCGAAATGAGGATGGGATGTTTCTGGGGATTCAGCGTCTCTGGTCAAAAGAAGGCCGCTTTACCCCGGCTTTGTTTACAAGTTTTGGGCAGGCTGCGCCAGGTACGTATGCGATTCAGGAAAGTGGGGTGGAGAAGTTTTCTCCCCGTGATGCCATGGCCAGCGTCCTGCACCTGCAACATCAGATGGATCAGTATCGTGAAGCCTTCGGCTTACTTGAACGGGACAAACTCCATAGTGCACTGAGTCAGCTGGAAAGAGGCCTGCAAAGCCTTGAAGCGGCAGTGGCCAAAATCCCGGAGAATGCCCGCCAGCCGAATGTGTATCTGCATGTCAAAGCCCGCTGTCCAAGAGAACAGGTCATGTTGCGCTACTGGCTGACAGAGGGAGAGGGGTGTGTGGCCGCAGAATCATTTACGCCTATGCGGCAAGTGAAGAAAGATGTGGTCTTAGAAAATGGTCAGGCAACGCTCATTTCAGAGACACGATAAGGCAAGGATTATTTGTTAAACAAAGTCGGAATACCTCTATCAAGGGGAAGAGATTATGAGTAAAAAGTTAACCATACAATTTCATGCATTTATTCCTGAATCATACGGGAAATCTCTGAAGGAATTATTTCCCAAAACCTTACCATGGACTCAGCCCGGAAGACTACAAAATCGCGAGTCTTTCTTTAAAAAAATATCAAAGATAACAGGAACATGGATGGCAGAGCCAGGACCTGTTGTCGTTCCTAATTGGGGTTTATTCGGTACGAACAATCGAGAGCTTGGGAAAATAAATGACCGCCTTACGTTTAAGGTTGGGACCAAAATAGAGGTTGATCCTAATGCTATTGGAGAGATTAGCCATAGAAATTCAATTGTGAAAAACGAAACCTGTAATAGTCATCAGGTCATTGTGAAATCAACAAGAATAGGGCTGAAAAATAAGGCAGAGGTAATTATATCTACACCCAAAAAACCAGTCCTAGACAGAAATCTGAGAATAATTAAAAATAAAAGATCCACGGCTAATAAAGCAGTTTGTGGTGATACGATGTCCTTACCACGCGACATAACAAAAATAAAGATTGCAGCATCTGCTG